>DAOVMN010000406.1 GCA_030630685.1 Thermoplasmata archaeon
GAGGAGAGGTGTGAATTTCTATTACTGGCACGAAAAGAACTCGGAGGTGGATTTCGTCTATCCGGGAAAAAACGGGAAGCTTGCTGGAATCAATGTATGCTTTTCCGACAGTTTGCCCCCGAGAGAAACGGAAGCTCTCGAAAGATTTGCAGATTCAATGAGGAATAGAGTGGACAAGCTGCTCCTTTTGACAAGGAACAGGAGGGAGACGCTCGAAACCGGGAACGGTCGCGAGGTGGAGATTGTTCCGCTCTATGAGTGGATGCTCTGGGAATGAAGCCCGGTGGGGCCTTATGCCATAGGATTTATCGATTCCTGCCGCTTTACCCGGTGAGATCGTTTCGGCTTTGTACTGATGCATTCGCATATCAAACTGGCGAAGTTAAGATGTAAAGCCGAATGTCAACCGTACCGTGAGAGGATAAAAAATAATAACCCGTACTCTTTCCCCATGGCAATGAAGAATTCGCACAGCACATATTGTTTCCTGTCCATCCTTCTTTTCATCCTCGGGATCCCCCTTCTCGTGGTAGGTGCACAGCAGGGAAACGCCTCCGGGGGTCTCGTTCTCATCATCCCATTCATCGTGGTCTCCGGTCTCCTTCCGGCCCTGGGGATCCTCTTGATCTTCCTGGGTATTGTCGTGTTCCAGTTCAGCATTTTTCATCAGGCTGCGAGAAGGATCCCCCATGTATCGGAAAGCACGAATGGGCATCATTATCAGAAGAAAGAGGCATACAGCAAGCGGGGGGAAGGTAGGGGACGGGAATCACCGGGATATCTTCCCTTGAAAAATGGCAAACCTATCTTTTCCCGGGCCGATACGAAATCATCAGGAAAGGCAAAGGGAGGAGGTATCATATTCATCGGCCCCATCCCGATCATCTTTGGTGATTCCATGTCCATGAGATACCTGCTCCCATGTGCAATCATCCTTTTCATCCTGATGATCATTGCTGGAATACTTTTTTAAGCCAAAAATCAATTAATGAGATTGGAATCAATCCTTCTCACAATCGCTTTGAGTGTCTGGCTCATGGTTTCACCAGACAAATCCTTTTTGTTCGATCACTTCTTATCCATTAATAACATTCCTCGTGGTTAACATGAGGCCTCTGACTTAGCTTCTTAGATGAAACTCTGGCCCGGAAATACTTTTTCGTTCTTGATATTACAATACATTGAGACATGAAAAGGATTAAAGTTTGGAATAGTATAAACTCAGGAATGTTTTTTATTTCAGGAGTTGGGACATTTGAGTCTTTACCACAGGATACATTCCAGTCATAAATAGTATTGGTATCCGTTGAGTTTTTATCCCTAGCCAGTGAGTCTCCTTCATCATATCCGCTTAATGAGATATATGTTCCATTTACCCAGATGCCATTATTTGAAGCAATCTGTTCTAATTCAGAAGTTCCTCCCCAGCAAAGGAAGTCAATGCCAATAATATTTGAATTATTCAGCATTAAGGATTCATTTGTGTTATTCAGAAAAGTAATATTAGTTCCAGTAAAAATTGCTGTTGTATTATTGGTACCTGATGTAAAATATATGACAACATAGCTTTCGTTTGTCAAGGTAAAATTTTGGATTGTAAATGACTCATTATTTTTATTCACCACTTTATATCCTGAGAGGTTAACACTTGAATTTCCAGGATTATATAACTCAATCCACTCTTTCCCAGAGTCATTTCCTTCTGGATTAAACATCACCTCATTTACGAGTACTGGAAATGTTGCGTTCAACTGCATTACTCCACTTTGGGGAGCATATCCAATAGTGACCGCTACATAGCTGCCCCTCTTGGATACCAATTTTATTGTATCATTAACTGTGAAATTGCTGAATGTCACCTGATATTTTCCTTGGTTGCTTGTGGTTGTATTCAATGTTTTATTGGAGTTCATATTCTTTATACTAACATTTAATCCTGAAAGTGCTGTTATGCCATCGGTATCATAAACATATCCATATACCACCAATGGATAATCACCCCTAACATGTGGATATGAGTAGGTTTTGTGGAAACTTAAATTGACTGTTTCGATGATATCTTCATTCCCGTCCCAGTCCACCATATGGAAACACACATTCAGCGGCTCCGCATCAACAGATACCTCAATCTCTTTCAACCCTGACGCAGCATCTACATCCTTCACGACCTTCCATTTCCACTCCTTAGATGTTTCCCCATCGAACTCAAAGTACTTTGAGGAATGAATACCCCCATTCTGTCCCTTTATCTCAATCATGTTCTCGGCATAGAAATTGTCTCTCACGTTGTACCCCTGGCTTGGAACAGTGTCCAGGAAAATGTAGATAGTATCCTGGTTTGTCTCCACGGGGAGAGGTGTGTTGTCCATAACAATTTCTCCTGACTCAGTGGTTTCCTGATTATCTGAATACGAAGGTTCATTCATTGCCCTTGTGGTCGGAACCCTGACTCCTGCCAGTATCTCTCCCTTTACTCTGAGGTAGAAATAGGCTTTCTTTTCCTCGTTATCGGGGCTTTGCCCCAAACCGCTACCGGAACCTGCGGTTCCAATAGCCCGAACAGAATCGTAATTTGTGATATCCACGTTTGGATTATTA
>DAOVMN010000399.1 GCA_030630685.1 Thermoplasmata archaeon
ATACTGAAAAAGATCAACGGGCCCTTTGTTGTAGAGAATGCTCCAGAGGATGCCATCAACTCCTTTGGTAAACTGCCGGAAAAGAGGGATGATGGCATTACCTTTGACGGAAACACCGATCTTCTGGAAGGGTTTCGCAAATATCCCGATAGATTCCATCCCGGAAAACCCTATTTCATGGGTCACCAGGTGATAGAGAACGAGCTTTCCGATCTCAAGGAAGGAGAGCGTTTTGAATGGAAGGAGGGGGAGGGGGACCTCAAGAAATCCTGTCTCTACGAGGAGCACGTGAAGCTTGGAGCCACCATGGTCCCCTTCGCAGGCTGGAGGATGCCGGTGAAATACGGGAAGAGCATAGCCGAGGAGCATGATGCAGTGAGGAAGAATGCGGGTCTTTTTGATGTCACCCACATGGGGGTATTCGGCTTCTTTGGCCAAGGGGCTGCGAGGTTCCTGGACACCATAACCTCGAACTTCGTGTTCCGCCTTAGACCAGGCGAGGCTCACTACTCCTACCTCGTTGACCACAACGGCATACCCATAGACGATATCTTTCTTTACATGGTGGACCACGACAACTACATGATGGTGGTAAACGCCGCGAACATCGAGAAGGATAAAGCGTGGGTAAAGGGCGTCCTCGAGGAAAGGTACATGATGGACAGGGACCGCGGACACGTGAAAGTGGATGCAAAACCCGAGTTCCTCGATCTCAAGGACCCAGTTAGCGGAGAGAGGGGAAGGGTGGATATCGCCTTTCAGGGACCGGCGGCCAGGAAGGTACTCAAGAGACTTCTTCCGGACGATGCGGACAGGAAGAAGCTTGTAATGCTCAAGAGCTCGGGGCTCTTCCGCACCCGGGTGGCGGGTGTCGATACGCTCATTGCGAGGACAGGATATACGGGGGAGGACTTTGGTTACGAGCTGTTCGTGCATTTAGACAACGCACCGAAACTATGGAACGCCATTCTCGAGGAGGGAAAGGATGATGGTGTAAGACCCACGGGTCTCGGAGCCCGGGATTCCACACGAATCGAAGCCGGGCTCCCGCTGTACGGCAACGAACTCGCCGGGCCGTACGGAATATCTCCTCAGGGGGCGGGATATGGCTATTTCGTGAAGTTCCATAAACCGTTCTTTGCCGGCAGGGAACAGCTCCTGGAAAACGAGAGAAAAAGAAAGCTCGGTATTGCCAGGATAGCGGTGGAAAAGGGTGCCCGCCTCCTGAAGTTAGGTGACTATGTGGTCAGCAAGAAAGGGAAATGTATCGGTTACATAACCTCCTCTGCACTTGTAAAGAATCACCAACTTGCTCTGGCATACGTGAAGAAGAATTATATTTCCAAGGAAGGAGCGAGCGTGGGACTGATACCCAGGGGAGACATGAAAAAGGCAAAAACCAAGGACATAAAGATAGGCACCCCGCTGATTCCGGTGGTCAAGGGAGAGATCATGCCCAGGTTCTTCGATAAGGAAGAGGAGTGGCCGGAAGTGGATGCCGAGAAGCAGTGAACATCAACTACTGTTATCGTGATGATGTGGAGGCCCGCAGGTTCTTCGACATCGGATATTTTCCAGTGATGAGGGACTATGTTATAATTTAGCGAATAAGGGATAAAAAGAGTGCAGAAGACATAGCATGAGGAACCGAAGGTTGTGAATGCTGAGTCAAGGCCGCAGGGCTTGATAAAGCGAATAAGGCACCACCCCTTCCTTATCGGGGATAGTTTATCTCCAGAAATAGAATCCTAATCAGGCGGGGCCGGAACCCCACGGGAGGGGGCACTCGATAAGGCGTGAGGCGCAAAGCGCCGAGTGCCGGATGAGTGCAGGGCACTCGTCAAGGCGTGATGTACGAAGTGCTGAGTGCCGTTCACCCGAAGGGTGATAAGGCTGTTAGAACCGAAGGTTCTGGCAGGCGTTTGGGCCGAAGGCCCGATAAGGTGTAAGAACTTGTTTTACTCCAGATGACCTCGGAGAGGCCAACAAGGCGGATTCCCACGGATTTTTCATTGATCCGTGTTTATCCGTGTGATCCGCGTCATCCGCGTTCCCAAGTCTGGCCACAAACGCAAAATCTCAGTTCCTTATTCGCTAACCTGTAACATAGTCCCCAAACAAACCGAAAAATTGCAGCAACACATAAATATATCAACCTCATTGGGCATTATCTATAAACCCCAATCGGATGGAAAACACCGAAGGCGAGCCTATGTTCGAGATTAAAAGAAACAGCATGATCGCATTGGTCCTTGCAGGCATAATAATAGTCGGGGCCCTTGGCCTCAATGGCCTCTCCCTGCTCGATGATGACGAGGACCCAGATGTAATAGAAATATCCAAAGGTGATGATGACACTGAGAAAGTCCTTCAAACCCTGTTGGGATCGGAATCCGTGCGCAGGGATCCGGCTCCCCTGATTGTAGAAGATGACCCCTATCTGGTCTTAGCTTCAACACCTGCTGCTCTGTGGTTCGAGGGAAAAGAACCCATGAAAAATCCGCTCATTGTCGATTCCGATGGACTTGCCGGAGACCATTTCCTGGAGTTATATCCCCATGATGATCTCGTCGCGATCGGTGATATCGGGGACTTCGGGGGAACGGTTTCAACATACATCGAAGGAACCAGAGAGGAGATATCATCGGACATGGCACGGACATTCTGGGAATCCTCTGACGGAGCAAT
>DAOVMN010000059.1 GCA_030630685.1 Thermoplasmata archaeon
ATGGGGCGGGAGGTTCTCACGGAGGGCGTGGAGGAGAGAGTTGGGGTTGCTTCGTCTCCGCGATCTCTGCGGTAAACAGACACAACCAGAAGAATTTAAAAAGTCTCAAAAAAGGCACAGCAAAGTTATTAAAAGAGAATCCCTTTTCCCTTTATGGTGAGAACATGAAGGCCGAAATAATCTATCATGGACACTCATGCTTCGAGATCATAGGAAAGAACAGGATCCTTGTGGACCCCTTCCTTAAGGACAATCCTTCCGCTGATATCGGGCCGGAAGATGTAAACCCGGACATAATCGCGGTAACGCATGCCCACGGGGACCATTTAGGGGATACCCTTGAGATCGCCCGGCGCACGGGTGCTCCTGTTGTAGCGATAGCGGAGATCGCCTGGTACCTATCAGACAAGATCGGCGAGCAGGCCATCGGCATGAACATGGGCGGAACCGTCAAAGTCAGGGAAACGAGCCTCACCATGGTGAGGGCAGATCACTCTTCCGGCCTGATGACCGAAAACGGGGTTATTCCCGGAGGTCAGGCAGCCGGACTCATCATCGATTCGGGTTTCAGTGTCTATCACATGGGCGACACTTCCCTTTTCCTTGACCTGAAGGTGTACCATACCCTTTTCTCTCCTCAGGTCGTGCTCGTGCCCATCGGGGGTTATTACACCATGGACCCGAAGCAGGGCGCCCTATCAGTGGAATGGCTTGCTCCCAAGGTTGCGATCCCGATGCATTACGATACCTGGGATGTCATTCGCCAGGATGCCAACATCTTCAAGGAGTATGTGGGAGGGCTGATGAAGGAAAAAGTAACCGTGCTGGCACCAAAACCCGGGGAGAAGATCGATCTGGTGCCATACCTGGACAAAGAAACAGAGCAGGATTGATCCTGTCGATGAGCATGAAAGAAAATCTTGATCTTGAGAGTGGTCGTACCATCACGCTGCCGGACGGGAAGAGGATAACCCTTGATCACAAGACCCTGGAAAGGGAGTTGAACACACTCTCCCGAAGGCTGGAGGGCATAGGGCTTTCCCCTTATGAGGCGCGGGTCTACATTGCCTTGGTTGCCCATGGATACGGAGATGCGGAGACCATCGCCCAGACCGCAAAAGTGCCCAGGACATCCGCCTACAAGATCCTGCAGTCCCTTGTGGAGAAGGGGTTTGCGGTGGCTACCGAAGGAAGGCCGAGGATCTACAAACCGGAAGCGCCCATGAGGGTGTACCAGCGGGTGAATGAGGAGATCAAAGGGATGTTCGAGAAGCTGAACATGCTCCATGAGGTTGTGAGGGAGAAGGGAGAACCCCAGATCATCTACACGATCTACGGTAAGAACCGTGTGCTGGAGAAGATAGGTGAACTCATGGACAAGTGCACCAGGACCTTTATAATCTCCACTCCGAACTCCAGTGAGATATACCAACCCCTCAGCAAGAAGATCCGGCATCTCATAGAGAGAGGGATCGAGGTTACGGTCATTACCAGGCCGTTTCTAAGGGTGCCAAAGGGGATTACCGTGGTAAGGAAGGATCGGCTTGTGGCAACCGATATCGTGAGCGATGGGAAGGAGGCCATCCTGGCCGATCTGGACCTGAGTGCCTGCGGCTACACGGATAATGCCTCGCTTGCCAAACACTTGGAGAGGTTTTTGTATATTTTGATAGAGCACTGAACCCGACGTGGAACACAGATGGCACGGATTCGGCGGATTTACGCGGACTTTTCAGTGGTGAGGAGGTTTCATGAGCGATTGGGGATTTCTATCGAGGAGCGAGGAGGGAGCGGGAGGATTCTAAGGTGATGTTGGCCTCCATGGCCAGGAAAGGTCCCATAAAATAATTGGATAAAAAGAAACATTAATAAAATATCGTGTCAATAGATCGCCCATGGCAAGGAGATTCCCGTGCTCAATCATCCTGTTCCTTATCATTGGTTTCACATTTATTGTGCTATTATTTTATGTAGGCTCCGTGTCAGGAAGGACAATTACTGTGGATGATGACGGAGGAGCAGAATGTGAGAAGATTCAGGATGCTATTGACAATGCAACAGATGGGGATACTATCAGGGTTTTTGATGGAACGTACTATGAAAATGTTATTGTCAACAAGTCGGTGAGCTTGATTGGTAATGGGTCAGAAGTGACCACAACTGACGGGGGTGGAAGTGGAGATGTTGTGACGATAACAGCCGATTGGGTGAACATGAGTGGATTCCTGGTGACTGGTAGTGGTGATGATTGGGGGAATTCAGGAATAAGGGTTGAATCAGACCACAACCATATTTTTGAGAATTATTGCTCGAACAACGACTACGGCATCCGCCTCCGGGACTCCAGCAGATGCACAATCACGAACAACACATGCTCATTGAATAACATCGGCATCTGCCTCGTGCGCTCTAGGAACAATACCCTCGAGAACAACACTTGCTCATCGAACAACTACTACGGCATCGTCCTCGATTCCTCCAACAACTGCACAATCGAGAACAACACATGCTCCTCGAACAACCGCTGCGGCATCGACCTTCGGGACTCCAGCAACTGCACTCTCGAGAACAACATAATCTCTGGAAATAGAGTGGGTCTCTTTCTGAGTTTATCTTCCAGTGACAATACAGCTCATTACAATGAAATCTACAACAGCACCGAATATGGTATCAACGCATTCAACAACAATGGTTTCTCCATCGATGCCATCGATAACTGGTGGGGAGATCCTTCTGGCCCCTACCATCCGACCCTAAACCCCACTGGCATAGGGGATAATGTTACCAACAGTGTTGAATTCGACCCCTGGATCGGAAAGGGGGGTGGCTTCGATCTGTACGTGGATGACGACGCTCCGGAGGGGGGTAACGGGAGTAAGGAACGGCCGTTCAACAGGATCCAGGATGCAATTGATGCGGCGGATCATGGCGACTCAATCCGAGTGTGGGAAGGAACGTACGAAGAACAAATAATCATCAACAAGACCCTTTCCCTCATCGGGAACTCCTCCGCAACAACGATCATTAATGGTACTGGGGAAGGGGATGTGGTCACTCTCAACGCAATGTGGATCAATGTTTCTGGTTTTCGGATATCCTCAAGTGGAATGGAGTGGCCTTCTGCAGGAATAAGGATATTTCAGGGTCATGCGAATATCTATAGCAGCAATTGTTCTGGAAATTATATTGGGATATATATTGAGGATTCTGATTTCCATATAATACAAATGAATGTGTGCAATGGGAATGAACAGATGGGTCTATATGCTAAGTTCAGTCAATTCAATATTGTGGAAAATAACATATTTAACCATAATGATCGTCATGGAATCTGGTATTATGGGTGTGACAATACTACGGTATTCAATAACACCTTTTTGAATAATGATGATGATGGAATCGCATTCTCATACTCTTCACGGGATAATTACATACATAATAACACGGCGAATTATAATGGGAATGGAATATCTCTCTGGCCAGCTCATTACAATCGTGTTGAGAATAATACGTGTAATTATAATAGCTGGAGGGGGATCGCACTGGGTTTTTCCAACAATAACCTTGTTGAGAATAATATTTGTATCAATACCAACAGAGGGATCGTATTATCCTATTCATTCCACAATACCCTGAGAAATAACAATATCGAATCGAATCGGATCGGGATCCAACTCACCGGTACTTCCTTCACTGGTTACTCCAAAAATAATACGGTTTATTGGAACACCATCAGTGATAATACGGAATATGGGATTGATTGCTCGAATAATGATGGAAACATGGTGAATGCAGTGAATAACTGGTGGGGGGATGCTTCCGGACCATATCACCCCGAGAAGAACTCCGAAGGAAAAGGAGATACCGTCACCGATTACGTCGAGTTCGATCCCTGGATCGGAAAGCAAAAAACATGGTATGTGGACGATGATTCGCAGGATGGCGGGGATGGTTCGATCTCCCACCCATTCAATGGAATTCAGGATGCCATTAATGCAAGTGAGAACGGGGATACAATTCGAGTGTTCAATGGAACATATCATGAAAATCCTATTGTTAATAGCTCAGTGAGCTTGATTGGGAATGGATCGGAAGTGACAACAATCTACGGTGGGGGGAATGGGAATGTCGTAACGATAACGGCTGACTGGGTAAATATGAGTGGGTTCAGAGTCACTGGGAGTGGAACACTTTTTCTTGAAGCAGGAATAAAAGTTGAATCAGATCACAACCATATTTTTGAGAATAATTGCTCGAACACCGA
The DNA here is from genome assembly GCA_030630685.1 of Thermoplasmata archaeon. GTDB lineage: Archaea > Thermoplasmatota > DAOVMN01 > DAOVMN01 > DAOVMN01 > DAOVMN01. Next base: position 4,265 of record DAOVMN010000059.1, read on the forward strand.
AAATGGCATCCACCTCTCCTCCTACTCCCGCGACTGCAAAATCACGAACAACACATGCTCATCGAATAACATCGGCATCTGCCTCGGGCGCTCTAGGAACAATACCCTCGAGAACAACACTTGCTCATCGAACAATTATGGCATTTTACTATGGGAGTCCAGGAACAACACACTCAAGAACAACACTTGCTCATCGAACAACTACTACGGCATCGTCGTCGAATACTCCAGCAACAACACACTCGAAGACAACACTTGCTCATCGAACAACTACACCGGCATCATCCTCAATCATTCCAGCGACTGCACACTTGTGAAAAACAAAATATCAGGAAATAGAAGGGGAATATCTCTGATTTTTTCCTCCCGAGGCAATATTGCTCATAATAACTTCATCTTCAATAATTCGGAATTTGGGATCAATGCTACCAAAAACGATGGTTTCTCCATCAATGCCACCTACAATTGGTGGGGTGATGCATCAGGGCCATATCATGCCACACTCAATCCAGAAGGTAGAGGAGACAATGTATCCGATTATGTCATCTTCGACCCCTGGATAGACAAGGAGGATATGGAATTTTGTTCACTTTCTGGACATGTGATAGACCCATACGGGAATCCTCTTGACGGTGTTCTCATCAATATCACCTGTGTCGGGTTTTCCAGCGAAACCACATCCAATGAGAGTGGATACTATGAAATCACCGGGATTCCCATTGTCGAGTGTGTCTGGACGATCACAGCATCAAAGTATGGGTATAAAGGGGCTATAGATAAACGTTCCATTACTGAGGCTTCTGTTCAGAACTTAACTCTAACACGAATTATAATAACATGGTATGTGGATGATGACTCCCCAGATGGTGGTGACGGATCCATAGAACACCCATTCAACATGATTCAAGATGCCATCAATGCAAGTAAGGACGGTGATACAATACAAGTATTCGAGGGGACCTATCATGAAAATGTGGTTGTGAATAAGTCAGTGAGTTTGATTGGGAATGGGTCCGAGGTAACAACGATTAATGGCGGTGGGGAGAGCGATGTGGTAAATATTTCGGCGGATTGGTGCAACATGAGTGGGTTTAGTGTTACCGGGAGCGGATACACATGGCAACAAGAAGGAGCCGGGATCAATGTAGTACCAAATCACACATACATTAGAGATATGAACTGTACACACAATCATGTTGGTATTTTTATCAAAGACTCAAATAATTGTATGGTGTCAAACACAACATGCATGAAAAATAATTATGGCATTCACATCGAGTATTCCAAGAGAAATTCACTTACAAACGTCCTCTGCTCAAGCAATTCTTATCAAGGGATTTTCATATCATATTCTTCTGGAAATTCATGTTCGAATGTAATCTGTTCAAACAATAAACATCAAGGTATATTCATCAGGAATTCAAAAGATAGCGTCATTACCAACACAAACTGCAGCAATTCTTACCATGGCATCGACTTTCACAATTCAGAAAATAATACAATATCCAACACCACGTGCTCGAATAATGAGGATCGTGGAATCTACATGGAAAACACTGATAACAACACAATAGAAAACGCAATTTTCTGTTGGAATGGTTATGGTATTGAAATAGTTACTTCAAATTACACCATAATCGACACTATCAATAGCTCGGACAATACCGCTCAAGGCATACAAATTGATTACTCCAATTACAACATAATTTCAAACAGCATAAGCTCGAACAATGGTTTCCATGGCATCGGTTTTTTTGGGGACTGCAAACACAACGCTATCGTAGAAACCACTTGCTCGAAAAATACATACGACGGCATTTCTATTTGGTACTCAAGTCACATCAATATTAAGAACACCACCTGTTCGAATAATAATAATGATGGGATTGTTTCATTAAATTCCAGTAAGATAACAATTGCTAACTCCACGTGCACGAATAATGCCCGCCATGGTTTCGCTTTTATTGTGTATTCCAATAACAATACTATCATCTACAATACAATATCGGGAAATCGTATAGGCATTCAAATTATGTACAATTCAAATGATACGGCTGCTCATTACAATAACATCTTCAACAACTCAGAGTATGGAATCAATAGCAGCGTCTCCATCAACGCCACACACAATTACTGGGGTCATTCCTCAGGCCCTTATCACCCCACCAACAACTCCCATGGTCAAGGGGATAATATCACTGATTATGTGGATTTTGAACCCTGGCTTGACGAGAACGGCAATGCATTTTATCTCTCAACAGCATCGGATGAGGATTCCCATACTGTCCTTCTGTTTTTCCTGGTAGCCGTGTTGGTAATATTATTCCTATCTTTGATTGTTGTTGTTCGGTTTCCAGATGGATATTCTACAAGAAAAATATCCGAAATCACGGAGATAGACCTCTCTCCAGAACCCGAGGTAGAGGAGCGTAATTGGGACTCATTCAAGCCACCTGAGGATAAGGATATGGGGACTTCGGATGAGGAAGTAGAGGTATTGAGGGAACAGGAGAACAGAGGCACTTAGTTACTGCCTCTAACTGGATAGTCATCAATCGGCCGAAAAATGACCAATCCATATTTGCCGAATCTGGGGATGTTTCACGATACCCTTTTTTGACCGCCTTTTCCTCCCCTTCTCCCCATCTACCAAATGAATATTGCTCATTCCTCTGAATGCTTTTCCCGAACATCAAACCTCAATTTAATAACTATCCGTGAGGATCCGTCCCGATCTGTATTATCTGTGTGCTATCGTCCTTTTTCGCCCGTATCCTCAGCTCCCCTCGTTCACAGGCTCATACGGATTGAACGCAGGATCTCCGTAACATATATATTCCCAGCACACAACCTCATTGATCTCCCATTCCTCGTCATTGAAAACACTATCCCACTCTTCCGTGTTCATGAGGTCGTTCTTGGCATCCATCATTGCTTCCCCAACCGTGTGGTCATTGGCGATCAGATCCTCGAAGAACAGGCGGCACAGGCCGTTGGCCGCTTTGTCGTTCTCCTCGGTCGGGTAGTCGGTAATCGTATCTGTTGAAATAACGCCGAAGGTCACACGGGTTGCGGCAAGGAAGGCATGACAGCCCTTCTCCATCATGGTGTAGGTCATGCTCCGATCGATGTCCACATCATCGGTCCAGCCGAGCATGCATGAGACCCCGAAAATTACATTGGGAGGCATATCCCGGAGGTCCTCGCTGTTAAAGGTCAGGGTGGAATATTTGTTCCCGTGGTCCGCATCTATCGCCACGAAGTTGGACATCGCGAAATCATGGGTGAGTATACTTGTCTCCTCATTCACGAGCCCGCTGTACTGGGTGTGGGACTCCGGGGAATCGTCCTGTGTGTTGAAATGGGCATTTTCATAGAATTCACGCCAGCAGTAGTGCTCTGCCTTGGGATCGAACCAGGCACCGAAACCACAGTACACCACCGCATTGTTGTTCCAGCCGTCCAGGAATCCACCTTCGGTATGTCGGATCATGGGTGCGGGCGCGATGGGTGCCGAGGCTCGCTCAAGGCAATCCTCATAATGGATATTGCGGTGCATGTACTCGCTCATCTCCCCGAGGTTCTTGGCGAGCAAGCGGCCGGTGGCAAGCTCGATGGTATAAGGATTGTCATCGAAGTTCGCATAGGGATTGTCCGATGCCACGGGGTTCTGGTTCGGCATCCCTGCATCGACATACCGCTGGAACGACCGGTAGCCGAAGGGTAGGGCTTTTGCATCCCCCATCATGGCCAGGAATTTCGGGGTAAAGCCGTGCTCCTCCATGATCTCGGCCGCGGTATGAACGGTGCTGTTGATGTTGGTGTGGTTCGCATTGACCGTCAGGACGATCCCACCACGATACGCAGCAAGGGTGGAGGCGAAAGCAGAGAGGTGGGGCACATCCGCATAGGTCTCGTTGAAGTCATTGGGATTGGTCACGGTGATGTAATCCGGTTCCATCCCGGCCTTTTCCATCTCCTTCAGGGTATGATCCAGTACCTCCAGCGCAAGGGCCGAAACGTCGAATCCCTCGGATGTTTTCCCGCGGAAGCCCGCATCGACCTTACCGGAATATCCTGTTTTTCCGATGCTGATGATGTCATCCTTTCCTCTAACACCTAATCTCCAGAGGGCCTCGTTGGTTGTATCGCCCTGGTCCTGGTAAAGGATGGGAGCGTTAAAGGTAACAGAAAGATGAACCGCAAGCAAGGCGCCCGAGTAGTTCTCCACCACAATGGCCTTCCCGGCATCCTCGAAGAAGGTGAGGGCGATCACAGAGGAATACATTGACAGATCATCCACTACCACTTGATCCCCGGTGCCCCAGTCGATGAAGGTATCGATACCATGCAGGGAAAGAAGGGGAGCGGTGACAGGGAATGCCTCGTAGTCTTCACCCTGGAGGACAATGGTATCTGAACTCAGCTCACCTCCTGGAAATACCGAGCCAGGGGCGATCTCGTAGTCCGAGGGGCTTACCTTTTTCACAAGCTCATCATCATCGTCATCAAGATTTGAGAGGGTAATTGTCGTGGCAATCAGCCCCACCGCAATGAGCAGGGCTGCGGCAATCTTTAATCTGGCAGTCTGTGTCATAGCTATCAAAGATTGGAACGACACTAATATTTATAAAGCTTTTTGGTAACGTTCTTTGCTATTCCGAGAGCGTGAACAATTGATCATCCCCTCCCACATCGAACAGCCCAAGCCTGGCCCCCGCATCCAGCCAGCCGTGTGCATAGTTCACCGCGGCAAACGCATTGATAAAGTCCCCTTTCTCCCTGAAATGGCGGGCATCCTGGTAATAGGAGCGGGCCATGGTGAGGAAGTCCTCTGCCGCCTTTTGCAGGTGGGAGGGTTCCGGGGCTATGATCTTTATCTTTCCAAGGGCACGGGATGTGATATCGAGATAGTGATCGATCTTTTCCTCGGAAATGACATCCTTGATTTCGGGTGAGACATTGTGCAGGGTCATAGCTATCCCTCTCATTGGTTTGGAATTCTGGTATTTACTCCTTGTGTTTGTGGGAAGGTGAACTCCTTAGAAACGAGGCTGAAAGAATCCCTGCCATGACCCGGGAAACCGCCCGAGCCCGGGCCTTCCCCGATAATAGGACATGCTGCCTGCAAAAATCTTAATTCCTAGGCCCTCCTCCCGCCTTCCGGCGACTGCTATGTCATTAAAAAAAGGAAACGCCGTCCACGTGCTTATCGCACTTTTCTCCTCTGCCCTATTAATGGTATCAGAGAAGGAGGGTGCTGTAGAAACCCG
>DAOVMN010000259.1 GCA_030630685.1 Thermoplasmata archaeon
CCACGACATAGCGATCTTTGCCGACGAGATCAACAGGGCACCCAAAAAATGCGTTGACGAGTTAGGATTCATCATCGCACACACGAACGAGGATGTCCTGCGGGCCGTGACAGGTACAATTAACCTCAACGACCCCGAGGTGGAATACCGTCCCGACATCCTTCTCAGGCACGTTGAGGAGCATTACAGGTTAAAGGGCAAACTGGGCTATGCCGACATCGTGGAGAAGAAGGATTACACGACACTGCGCTACACAAATGGCGAGGGTGTGAAAAGAGAACTTCCTCGGGATGTCTATTACTGGTATGTGGTCCATCCGAGATGCCGCTACGAGTCATTCGGCTACACGCACGGCGATTTCTGGCGGGAGTACCTGAGATACAATGACAAGTACAATGAGAGCCTTGTGGATGCGGTCAAGGATGCAAGCAACATCAACGAGGCGGTCTATGCACTCACGGACTGGATGACTGGATTCATGGATTTCGGGTATGACACCCATGATAAAACCCCGATCGAGATCTATGATATTCATTACGGCTCCTGCGGTGAGTATTCCATCCTGACCAACGCCTTTGGACGGGCGGTTTTCATCCCTTCCCGCCTTGCCAACGATTGGGGGGAGGACCATGTCTGGAACGAGTTTTACGATGACGTCCCGAATGGAACATGGCACCATTGGGACACCACTGGCCCCTACATCCACGACCCGGAGGTGTACGAGCGTGACTGGGGCAAGGATATATCCACGGTCTGGAGCATACGCGGGGACGATTTCATCTATGAATACGGCGTGACGGAGAAATACACCGGAACGGCGCACATCACGGTAATCGTGCATGACCGGAACGGCGAGCCCGTGGACGGTGCCTGCGTGGTGATGGAGAGCGAGTATCTCATGGAACAGTTTGATTGGCCATCGCCAATGATCGCCATCTGGAACTACACAGATCTTGAGGGAAGATGCGAATTCGACCTGGGCGGTAACTACTACACCATCGACGTCATGAGCGAGATAGGCAATTATTACCGTAATAGATACCATGTGGTCGAAGGCAGGGACGACACACTAATTCTTACCATAGACGGAGAAATGCCAGGAATGCCTGAGATCTCGGCGCTGAGTAGAGAGGGTAAGGGCGCAAAGATCAAGCTTACACTCAAGGATGTACATGTGATTGCACAGAGTATACTCACCTATCCCGACGATACCGTGGTCATCACGGGCAACGGTTATCCCCAGTCGATTACGGGCGGCATGGGGATTTTCGTGTGCGATGAGAATAATTTCCAGAGGTTCCTGAAGGGCTATGATTTCGACTGCGTGCAGAGGTTCCATGTTACGGGTGAGGTGGATTTCAGGGTCCCGAAAGGGGAATGGTATGTGATCCTGTGCAACCGCTATTCCCTAAGTACGGTGTTTGAGGCAGAGGTGAGGGTGGGGTGAAAGCCTCGGGATCAAGAAGGGCGTGATATCGAGAGGTGCGTGTTATTCTTCGACACGAATCCAAAAACTTAATTATAAACTCATAATTCGGGACTCCCATGGCAGATTCCTTGGATATTCAAAGCCTTATAAACAAATATCCCGAGGTTCCTTATGTATTCATGGCGGTAGTTTCCTATACACTATCTCTTCTCTTTGGAATCACGGAGTTTGGAGGCACGGTTGAGTTTTACGGGATTCATTTCCATCTGGTAAGTACAACACTATGGGCTGTTTTTGGTATGCTTAGCCTTTATTGCCTTTACACCGCATTCTTTGATATGTGGATCTATGCAATCCATCTAATCGTTGCCTATTTCCTGGCAGGCGCTGGATTTCTTGCAGTATATATATTCTATGATGATATCAACCTCGTGATCTCTGGCAGTATACTGATCTTTTTCTCGTTTGCATTTATCATTTACTTCATTTACAAGGTGGGGAGTATTCGAAGTTACCGGATCCTCAGGAGTGGTGACCCGGAAGCCGCCAAAGAGAGTTATTCCCTGGGCTTCTGGTATATCTCCCCATTCCTCTTCTTCGCCATTACTGCAATCTCTTTCCTTGACCTGGGTTATTGGTATGAGCACGACAATCATTTCCCATTTATTCATTTGCTGGCAGAGGTCTCGCTGATAATTATTGTGACCTATATGCTTTGGGTTCCTGAAAACGTTCTGTTTTATGGGGTCAAGGAGGAGTCCCCCCCACCCATTTTCGAGGCTACAAGAGAGAGGATGGGCGAACCGAGGCCATCTCGCCTTCAAATAGGAACCAGGGTCCATAAAAAAACGGTAGGGACCATTGAAGACAGGAGGGCTGAAGGCAAAGAGAGGGAATCCCTGGGTGGAGCCGGACTTAGCGGACTTATGAGGAAAAGGAAAGAGCAACTTGAAAACTGCCCTGGACTAGACTCTCCTCCCGTGTCGAAGGAAAAGGTATGCCCGAATTGCCATAACCTCATGACCATGTATTGGTGTTTGGAATCCGAGGAATATCTGATCACGTGTCCTTCCTGTGAAAAGAGAACGTATTACGGACGTAAGGTATGTGTGCACTGTAGATCGCGATTGCCCGAGAGTGTCACCTGTAACAATTGTGGGAGAGACTATCCCCTCCGGAAATTTAAGGATGGCTGATAAGAGGAGATACTCATGAACGAGGAAAAAGATTTTCCCTCGATTTCCATAGTGATACCTGCCTACAATGAGATGGAGAATGTAGGGAAACTCAGCAGAAAACTGGAAATGGTTCTGAAAAAGATGGGCTGCCCTTTCGAGATACTCTTTGTGAACGATGGAAGTAGGGACAGGACGCTTGAAAGGCTTATTTCCCTTATGAAAGAGATCCCTGAACTGAAGATCATCGATCTCAAAGAAAATTATGGACAGACCCCGGCCACTCTTGCTGGTTTCAGAGATGCCTCCGGTGAGATCATAATCACCATGGACAGCGACCTTCAGCATTATCCTGGAGACATCCCAAGGATGGTTAGGAAGTTGGTGCAGGGTTACGATTGTGTGGGAAGCTGGAGATATGACAGACGCAAGGAAAGGTTCGGGAAACGAATGCCTTCGAGGGTTTCAAACTTTTTAGCCAATTACCTCACCGGTACGCATATCCATGATTTCGGTTCTGGATTCAAGGCCTATCGAAGGGAGTGTGTACAGGATATCGAACTCTACGGGAGCTTTCACAGGTACATCCCCGCGATTGTTCGGGACAGGGGCTTCAAGGTTGGTGAGATAAGGATCGACTGGAGGGAGAGGATCGGGGGAAAGACCAAGTATGGTGCCTCCCGATTGATCAAAGGAATGCGTGACCTCTTCTTTATTTCCTTGACTACACGCTTTAAAAGATATTTAGGTACCGGCCTTATTGCCCGCCTAATGATCAAGGTAAATTATGATGGTGGAAGGCCTACCTACACAATTAAGAAAAAATATGGATTTGCAAGAAATCCCGAAATCCAACAAAATCTTTAAATATGTGGTTTAATGTACCATTTCACCTCAATGGAGGAGAATCCCATGAATTCGGCATCAAATTCGCCAACCGAGACGAGCCTGAGCGAAAAACCTGTCCCTCGTCCGAAAAGACCTGCAATGAGTAATAGTTTTAGAGGAATGACAAATAATTTTGGACTAACTAATGGGGATGGCCTAACAAACGGCAATGGGCTTACCAACGGGAATGGGCTTACTAACGGGAACGGCCTAACAAACGGAAACGGCCTAACAAACGGCAATGGGCTTACTAACGGGAACGGCCTAACAAACGGGAACGGCCTAACCAACGGAAATGGCCTCACAAACGGGAACGGCCTTACCAACGGGAACCTTCTCCAAAGAACTTTTCCAGACGCCACAAGAAAATGGCTCCATGAGACCGGTTCAAAAAGAGGTATCGTGATTGCCGCAGGCCTAACAGTTTTCATCCTTATTGCCATGTCGGTATTCGTGATTCTCAATTCCGGGCCCTCCGATGGGATCGACATCGA
>DAOVMN010000114.1 GCA_030630685.1 Thermoplasmata archaeon
CAGGGAGATAGCGGAAAGGGGGGACATGAAACTCCATCTTGCGGATTACCACTTAGAGGCCTGCCGGGTGTGTCTGGTCGAGGGTAAAGAGAAAGAGGCCGTAGAACATCTCGAAACGGCCAGGGAGATGATCGAGGAGACGGGCTATCACCGGCGGGATAGGGAGGTCGGGGAGATGGAGGAACGACTGGGGGAGTGATCGCCGTGCCCAGGCTGTAGGTAATGCTACGCTTAAAAATTGGCTGGGCGTTTGATGAAGGAATGTAATTTGATCAGAGTGCCAGAACGATTAAATATCGTGGCGAGTCTACGCAGAAACGGAGAATCCCTCATACCAATCAAACAGCAGCAGCAGCCCCGCAAGGAGGTGCTTGTCATCTGGCGAAAACTGACCGGTACACCGGAAGGGGATAATCTGATGCTCATCGAAGAGGAATTCATGTAGCGTATGTGGAATATGGAAGTATGAGGAGGAACCATGAATGAACACGAATGAATCCAACTTGGCGAAAATGGACACTCTTTACGGCGAGATCCGATCCGTGCTGGAGCAGGCACGAAATACCTCGTATCGGGCGGTAAACTTCGCTATGGTTCGGGCTTACTGGCATGTTGGTTATTTGATCGTGGAACATGAACAGGGTGGTAGCGAACGGGCGGAATACGGCAAATCCGTTTTGAAGGAGCTGTCGCATCGATTGACAACGGAGTTCGGAAAAGGGTTCGATTCTTCCAATCTTCGATATATGCGCCTGTTCTATCTGAAATTCTCGAAATGTGACGCAGTGCGTCACAAATCGCTCCTGGCAGGAAAAGGGAACGCGTCGGGTTCCGAATCGGACAGTTCAAAATATCACGCTCCAATTCATGAATCATTGGCTTCAGTAAAATGTGACCCGGTGCGTCACAAATCAGGCGAAAATGGTTACGCACTGCGTAGCGAATTGACCTGGACCCACTATCGGCTGCTTCTTCGTGTGGAAAATGAAAAGGCCCGCGAGTGGTACATGAATGAAGCGGCTGAGCAGAACTGGTCCACCCGGCAGCTCGACCGACAGATTTCCACCCTTTACTATGAACGCCTGCTTACCAGTCGCAACAAAGAGCCGGTTCGAGAGGAAGCCCGGGAACAACTGGCAAAAGTCGAGCCTGAGCATTTCATCCGGGATCCCTATGTATTGGAATTTCTGGACCTTAAAGATTATCCCAGTCTACGCGAGACAGAACTGGAACAGGCGCTTATTGACAATCTCCGGAAATTCCTTCTGGAACTGGGTAAAGGTTTTTCCTTTGTTGCCCGCCAGAAGCGGATGCGTTTCGATGATGAGGATTTCTATGTCGATCTTGTGTTCTACAATTATATCCTGAAATGCTTTGTTCTTATTGACCTGAAAATTGGTAAACTGACTCACCAGGACATCGGTCAGATGGACAGCTATGTCCGCATGTTCGAAGAACATTGCAAAGTGGAAGGCGACAATCCGACAATCGGTCTGATCCTCTGTTCGAGGAAAAATGAGGCAATCGCAAAATATTCCGTATTGAACGAAACCAGACAGCTCTTTGCTTCCAAGTACATGCTCCAGCTGCCGACGGAAGAGGAACTGCAACGCGAGATCAAGCGGGAACGCCGGGTAATTGAAGAGCGCCGGGACATTTGAATACAACGGGATCGAAACCTCTCCCTGGGACGCACCCTCATGCTCCGGGTGCGGGAAGAGGGAGCCGAGGATTTCACCCAGGCAGGGGAACACCTGGATCGGGCGGTGGAGGGGCTGCGAGAAGGAAGCAGACAGGATTATTTACCCCGAGCCTTTGTGGCACGGGCGGTCCTGTATCGCCAGCAGAAAGAATTCTCTAAAGCATGGTCCAACCTCGAGGAGGCCAGGGAGATCGCGGAGCGCGGCGGCATGAAACTCTATCTGGCGGATTATCACTTGGAGGCCTGCCGGGTTTGTTTGGATGAGAGGAAAAAAGAAGAGGCACGGGAACATCTCGACAACGCCAGAAAGCTGATCGAGGAGACCGGCTACCACCGGCGGGATAGGGAGGTCGGGGAGATGGAGGAACGACTGGAGGGAAAGGAATAGAGGAAGCAGAGAGACCCGGGGGTGGAGGAGGAAGAGGGGTAGAAAAAAGAAGCACATACGCAACCTGACAGACGGCAGAGCCCACAACACAATGACAGTTGACTTAGTCACCGTGGGAAGGATGCCTCGGACCCCACAGAGTCATTGATCCGCTGCCGAATCGTTGGTTCGATTTAATTATTGGATAAAATATTTATACTTGCACTACTTTCCTACAGTAGTACAACAACGTCCATAGAAGGTGCATCTCATGTTGAATGTGGCTCTTACGAAAATCACTCGGAAGTTTCAGGTTACCATACCCAAGGATGTAAGGGAAAATCTCTCCATCGCTGAAGGTGATTACATGGCGGTCGTGACCAATGGTGATGAGATCATCCTGAAAAAGGTGGATATGCCTTCCTGGGAGAAAATATTCAAGCGTGGGGAGGAGAGTGCAAAGCGGATGAAAATATCACCCGAGGATGTCATTGAAGCTGTGAAAACGGTGAGATCCGAATGAAGCGTGTTTTCCTCGATACTAACATTCTCATCTCCGGCCTATACTTCTCTGGAAATGAAAGGAAAATCATCAATGCTGTTCGAAATAAGGAATTCGTAGGATGTTTATCGCTAACCTGTAACATGGTCCCAAAGGAAGACTTTAAGCAAAACCGAAGGTTTTAATTAAGGGTAAAAGAATCGGGATATAATGTACCAGACAAGGCTTGTCTCATTCACGAACAGGAATCTGTTTTCAAGGCATTTCTTAGAGGAGATTCTGCCTGCCAAGGTTGAGGGGTGGGGTGGTGATGAGCTAAGCGGAAAGTTTGATGAGATTCTCGAGGTTTATCTGCGAGAGAAAGATCTGGTAGAGAACTACAACGAATCCGAGCTTGAGGAGCATTTCATAAGGCCCATCCTTAGAATCCTGAATCATGATTTCGAGGTACAAGAAACTGACAAGAGGGGAAGGAGGCCTGATTATGCCTTCTTTCCGGATGAGGAGACCAGAAGGAGATCGGTGGGAGAGAAAAGTGAGGAAAAGGAGTTTTACAGGCGGGCGATTGGTATAGGAGAGGCTAAGGAGTGGGAGAAACCCTTGGACAAGAATATCGGCAAGCTCAGCTCCTTTGACCGGATCAATCCAAGTTTCCAGATAGATACCTATCTCAGGGATACGGATAAGGTGTGGGGAATCCTTACCAATGGGAGGTTCTGGAGGATATATTATCGGACAACGAGCTACCAGATGACCAGCTATTTTGAGGTAGATCTGGCAGATATCTTGGAGCGGAGGGACTTAGAGGGCTTCAACTATTTCTATTTCTTCTTCAGGAAGGAGGCGTTTGTCCCGGATGCCCTGGGAAAGACCTTCCTTGATCATACCTATGAAGGGAGCATAGACTTTGCAAAGAAACTGGGAGAGGGGCTGAAGGAGAATGTTTACAGGGCGCTCAGGCATCTGGCCGAGGGCTTTCTACGCCTGAAGGAGAACAGGCTGGAAAAGGACCCTGGGACCATTAAGGAGGTCCATGAGAACTCCTTGGTCTTCCTCTACAGGATTCTTTTCATTCTTTATGCGGAGAGCATGGACCTTCTTGACACCTCTAATCCGGTCTACAACGAAACCTATTCCTTCAATTTCCTGAAACATGAAGTTGCTGAGAGGATGGACAAAGGGAAGGGGCTCTATGAATGGCGTGCAGAGCTTTGGGATAGGTTGAACAAGCTCTTTGGGCTTATCAACGAAGGAAGTGATGCAAAAGGCATACCGAAGGATGAACTTTTCATACCTCCCTACAATGGAGGCCTTTTTGACCCAAAGAAGCATCGCTTTCTGGTCAAGTGCAAGGCGGATGACTGGCATCTTTCAAAGGTGATCGACCTCCTTTCCAGATCCTCAAATGGCTCCAATGGAGGAAGCGGTTTCATAGATTATTCCTCGTTGGACATCAGGCATCTGGGTTCCATTTATGAGGGACTGCTGGAGTACAAGTTGAGGGTTGCCGAAGAGGATATGGTGTGCATGAGGATTAATAAGAAGGAGGTGTGGCTTCCGGAGAGGAAGGGCGAGGGTAAGAAGGTGCTGGAAAGGTGCGGGGCGGGGGAGGTCTATCTTGCCACGGATAAAGGCGAGAGGAAGGCCACAGGGTCATACTACACCCCGGATTACATCGTGAAGTACATTGTCGAGAACACCCTGGGACCCCTTGTTAAAGAGAGGATGAAGGTGGCCCGTGAGAAAGGAAAGAGCCTTAGGGAGGCGATCCTCTCCATCAGGGTGCTGGACCCGGCCATGGGGAGCGGGCACTTCTTGGTCGAGGCCGTGGATACCCTTTCCAGCCCATTTTTAGATGCTGTGAACGAGGATGTGGAAAAAGGGTTCTTCCCCAAGGGGGACTATTCCACGGAATGGGCAAAGCGGGAGATCGTTTCCCACTGCATCTATGGTGTGGACCTGAACCCCCTTGCCGTTGAGCTGGCCAAGCTTTCCCTCTGGCTCAGGACCATTGCCAGGGATAAACCACTGAACTTCTTAGACCACAGGCTGAAGTGCGGGAACAGCCTGATCGGGGCAGAGTTGGGAAAACTAACATTTCACCCTAATGCATGGAAACGAGGAGTAAGCGAGGCTGGAACAAGATTAGATATCTCTCAACCCAAAGCTTTTGTGAAGAAAGTTGAGGAAATGACAAAAGGCATTGAAGCCATTAGTGACAATGAAATTAAAGACATTAAAATAAAGGAGGAAAAATTTAATGAACTTCAAAACTCCAAGGCATATTTGAATATCAAAGCACTAGCTGACCTGTTCACTTCTGTTTATTTTGGAAATAAAGTTAAAGAGAAAAGGTATGCTGAGGTTTCCAAACACGTATATGGAGGGGATAAGCTTTACAGAACAATGCTTGATATTAAAATAGCTCTTGCCCTTGCTGATGAGAAAAGGTTTTTCCATTGGGAGTTGGAGTTTCCAGAAATATTTTTTGAGAGTGGGAAGCTGAAGGAGAATCCTGGATTTGATGCGGTGATCGGGAATCCGCCGTATGATGTGCTTGCTGAAAAAGAATTAGGATATCCAGTAGATGATGAGAAATTTTTCTTTAAATCAATTAGTAAATATTATCCTGCAACGGACAAGAAACTAAACTTATATCGACTTTTTACTGTCAAAGGATTGGGGCTCACTAAAAAAGGAATGAGATTTTCATTTATTATTCCTATGACAATTCTCGGTGATGATCAAGCCGCTCGAACGAGAAAGTGGATACTCGATAAACTTCAACTAGAAAATATAGAGGCTTTTCCTCAAAAAGATGATCCCTATAGGAGAGTGTTTTTTGATGCTAAATTACCCACAGCGATAATTGTGATTACAAAAGACAAACAAACTCATAATACCTCTGTTGTTACGCATCCCGGCAAGTTATTTGAGGAAACATCAAAATATTACAAGTTAAATCAAAAGAAAATTCAGTTATTAGACGTCCATTCTTTGTCTATTCCATTACTAACTGAGGACGAGTGGGCGTTATGTGAAAGAGTATTTTTATCAGATTGGGTGAAAAAGATAGGCGACCAATATCATTCTTATCAAGGTGAAATTAATGAAACTACAATGAAACGTTTTCTAACAAAGGAACCAATTGGACCTGAAATCCTTAGGGGCGGGGTGGTGCAAAGATATGAACTGCTTGATACACCCAAACAAGGAGACAAGTGGTTCCTTGATCTTGAAAAATATAAAAACGAAGTATCCGATAAATCTAGAAAAGCTCATGTGGATTGCTGGAGAATCGGATATCAGAGAAATTCCGCATTGGATAACTATCGTCGAATAATTGCTACCGTCATACCCTCTGGCGAACATTTCTTTGATAGCATCAGTTATCTAATTCCTGAAGAGGAAGAACGATTTTTCTTTCTTGCGGTATTGAATTCAAATTTACTAGAATTTCGTTTTAGATTCACGAGTACAAACAATCATGTAAATGGATATGAAATTGAAGCACTTCCAATCCGCACCATCAATTTCACCACCCCGTCGGAGCGCCGTAAAGCCCTTGTGGAAGAAGCAAAGCAACTCTACCAAGACTACCTCACAACCACAGATCACAATCAAATCCTCGACTTTGTGGAGACACTTCTTCCGAAAGACAAGGACGGCAACTTCATCACAGAAAAAGAGAAATCCGATGTTGTCCATGACTTCCTGGCCTATCTGGCAGAGCAGATGATCGAGCTGAACAAGGAGAAACAGAAGGAGATGAAGGGCTTCCTGAAATGGCTCGAGGCACAGCTCCACATCCTCCCGGACAAGAAAGGCAACGAGGGGATCGACGCCCTGACAGGCAAATCCAGGCTCAAAAACTACCTCGGAGACTACCAGAAGGGCGAGGCACACCTGACCTTCTCAGAGTTCTACAAACTCCTTGAGAAGAACAAAAAGCGGATTCAGGCTAACCTCAGGAACAGGGAGCTTTTCACAGACTTGGAGAAGTGGTACGAGACCTCCCTCAACCGCCTTCTTCCCGTAAAAAACCAACTTGAGCTCACAGACGAACTCATAGACAAGATCGTTTACAGGCTCTACGGCCTGACCTCTGAGGAGATCGAGGTGGTGGAGAAATCCTTTTAGGATAATTAAAATATGGGGAAAAATAGTGGAACTATTGAGAAAGGGGATTAGAACGAAGAGTTTGGAATTGTGAATAAGGAGAATTGTCTGTGGATCATTTTTTGAGTGTTGACTCCCAGTATCTTGCTTCACCTACGATAGATTTTGCTACTTCTTCAGCATTTTCAATATAATCTGATAACACAGAGGATATCTTGGGAATCATATCGTCTTTAGTTAAATCTTGACATTATGGGTTTTATAGGCTACAAATTCTTTCGTTCTTGAAAAAGTCCAGA
>DAOVMN010000321.1 GCA_030630685.1 Thermoplasmata archaeon
CAGCAGCGTGTCACAGTGGCCAGGAGCCTTGTGAACAAACCGGCCATAATCTGGGCGGATGAACCAACCGGTAACCTCGATACCGAGACCTCAAGGGAGATCGTTGACCTCTTAGTCGAGCTGAACAGGAAGAACAACCAGACCTTCATCGTGGTCACCCATGACCCGAGGGTTGGAGAGCGGATGGACAGGATCGTGTGGATGGAGAGCGGTAAGATCGTGGACGATGGTCTCACCGAAAGATCCGAACGACTGAAAGAGAACCTGGAAAGCCTTGTGGAAACGGATAAAAATGGTGTGGCTGAAAAGGCAATCAACTTTGATGCTGAAAAAACCATCTCCTGAGGGGGTTGCACAGTGGAAGATATTCCTACAGCCATTCCATATGAACCATCCCGGACAAAGTCCCCGTTGCGCTTGGTGGCTTATTGTGTACTCATATATCTGCTCCTCAGGATATTCGTTGCAATATCGCTTACCTATGGTATTACCTACGGGCTTCTCTTTCTCGTCATATTTATCCTGGCCGTTATTGGATATATGGGTATGAAGATGAGGATCCTCCTGAAAATGAGCTTACGGAACGTGAGCAGACGGAAGGTGAACACCGTTATCATCACCCTTGGTCTGATGATCGGTACGACCATCATCTCAGGGTCCCTTGTCGTGGGGGATACACTGGACAACATGTTCACAAAAGATATCTATGACAGTTATGATGAAACCGATGAGACCATATTCACCTTTGATGAAAAGGGAGGATTGGCGTTCTTCAATTATACGGAATACCAGTTCCTGGATGCTTTTATTACGAATAATAATCCGATCTCGGCTAAGATAGAAGGTCTCTCTCCTGAGATCCACTATGATGTTTCCGCATTGAACCTGGATTCAAAGCTATCCGAGGCAAGTGTTAGGATCATCGGATTCGACTTCTCCGAAAGCACGGGATTCGGTAAATTGTACCCTCTCAGCGGTCAGGCGGTGACTGGTGATGAGCTTGCCGGGCATGAGGTTTATGTTAACGAAATGCTTGCGGAAGAAATTGACGTAAAGGACGGACATACCCTCATGATCTATTATGGTGAGAATCAAACCGCAACCTTCACGGTGAAATATGTGGTTGAAACAAGGGGGAGAGCGGCATACGGCGCCATGTTCGGGAGCGGGGGGATGAACATACTGATGCCCCTGAAAAGAGTCCAGACCCTGCTGAATCAGACGGATAAGATCAATATCATAAAGGTCTCGAACACCGGAGACAAGCGCAGCGGGATGAGGCATTCGGATGATGTGGAGGAAGCGCTGCAACCTTACCTTTACACCCGGGACCCGATCCTTCTCATATTGAAATCAAAACAGGATATGGTGGAAAACGCCGAAACAGGGAGCAAGAGCCTGAGGAACCTCTTCATGGTCATGGGTATCTTTTCGATCATCGCGGGTATGATGCTCATCGTCAACATCTTTGTCATGCTTGCCGAGGAGAGGAAGAGCGAGATGGGCATGGCCAGGGCCGTGGGTATGAGCCAGAAACAGCTCATGTACATGTTCCTGTTCGAGGGAACCGTGTACTCGATCCTTTCTTCCGCCGTTGGAACGATTGCCGGTATGGGTGTGGCATTTCTGATCATTTTGGCCTTCGGTTCGATATTCGGTGGTTTCAACTCACTACAGTTCTTCACATTCACCACAGAGAGTTTGATCCTTGCATTTATCGGTGGAATGCTCATAACCCTTCTCACCATCCTGCTGGCATCGAGAAAGGTGAGCAAGCTGAACATCATCCGCGCCATCCGCAACATACCCGAGCCCCGTTATTCAAGGCATGAGATGACAGAACTTGACCCCTCCATGTCTGTCTCCAAACGTTTCGGGATCACGTTACATGACAATATCCTGAGACATTATGAAATCGTGATAATGGTCATTTGTGCTTTTCTTGTCTTTGCGGCCTTCGTGGATATCGGGATATTCTACAACAAGGAATGGGCGGGATATGGCGGGCTTGCCGGATTCATTTACGGGATGGGCCTGCTCCTCCGCCGATATGTTCAGGACGAAAAAGCGTTCACCTTTGCTGGGGGGTTGGTTCTCATAATCTGGTGCTATCCCTATGATTTCTATGACCAGTTGTTCGGGATCGACATGGAAGGCGAAATGGAGATGTTCGTGCTTTCCGGACTTTTCATGGTGAGCTCCGCTCTCATGGTCATCATGTACAACAGCAACCTGATACTTTCCGGACTCATGAAGATATTCGGGAGGTTCAAGTCCATCGCACCAATTTTCAAGACAGCCATCTCGTATCCCATGGACAGCCGTTTCAGGACCGGGATGACCCTGGCCATGTTCTCTCTCATAATCTTCACGGTAACCGTACTGGCCATGATCATGGGATTGATTCAGGGGAACATCTACCAGATCACCGATGAGAACTCCGGGGGCTATGACATGATCGCCTTCAATAACCCTGAGTCCCCCATCGATGACATTGAATTGCGGATAGAGGAGAACGACAACCTCTCAATAGGGGATTATTCAAAGATCGTGCCTTTATATACCGCATATACCTCGATGTATGCGATCCCTCAATCCAGTAACGTAAACAAAATGACCGCTTTGATCAATGAAAGTCTGGAAATGAATTTCTCCAGTTTCCAAGAAAACGGAACCTGGTACGACCTTATCGGATGTACCAAGAAATTCTTCAAGAACAGTGATTATCAACTTTCAGAATGGGATGAGGATAAATACAAGGATTACGAGGATGCCTGGAAGGCCATCAGGGAGAATTCTTCTCTGGCAATTGCGGACGAATCCACGATGAAGACGGACAGGCAGGAGGAGGGACCCCCGCAGGAACAGGATTTCGGAATGGAGGTGGGGGATTCCCTTGTCATCCGCGACAGATTCGGGAATAAGAAAGTTGTCACGATAATCGGATTCACAAAAAATAGAATAGTCAGGGGCGTGTACGTACACTCCGATGTGGTCACCACGGAGGAGGGATTCAATACAACCTCCTCATACCTGACGCTCTTCAAGTTCAGCAAGGGTATTTCAGAATCGAAACAGGAAGACCTGGCAAAGGACCTGGAAAGGGAGTTCCTTCAGTATGGATTACGGACATTCATTATCAAGAAGGAGATCGAGGATATGCTGAAGATGATCAGCAACTTCTTCTACCTTCTCGAGGCTTTCCTCGGGCTGGGACTCATCGTGGGTATCGCGGGTCTTGGAATAATCACCATCAGGTCTGTAGCGGAGCGGAGACAGCAGATCGGGATGCTCAGGGCGATAGGTTTCAAACGCAGCATGATCTGGAAAAGTTTCCTGATCGAAACATCGTACATTGCACTGCTTGGAATATTCATTGGAGTAGCCCTGGG
>DAOVMN010000026.1 GCA_030630685.1 Thermoplasmata archaeon
ACGAATGGAACACGGGAAAGAGCCAGACCGATTCCACCACAGGATTGAAATTAGATGCCTTCCCGAAGGACCCGACAAAATGGGAAGAAGAGAAAGAGAGTAACGGGAACGAATCATTCCTTTTCCAGAAAATCGGACCGCTTCCCCTCTACGCCTACCTTGTGATCGTAATCATCGGGCTTGCGGTAGGCGCGGGCGCCCTGAAAATGAAGGGCGGCAAATCAGGCGGCAAGGCACAAAAACCAGAACAATCCAAACCTCTCGCACAGCAACCTACCCAGCCCCCCCGGCAGCAGTTCCAGCAACCTCCCCCGCAGTAAGTTTGCATCCGGCCGTGTCGAATCCTTCGGGTTCGACTGGCACGCCTTGCCTCTGGAGGCTCACACATTTACGGCCTTGTGGGCCGCGGGTGGTTGGTGCTGACCACGAGCTGAAGAATAACGATATCATCAAGATCATCAGCCATAGATAACATGAAGCCGTGGACAGGTATTATGCCCTTATCACCCCACCCATTCTTCACATAAACGCTCCTGAGGTTTCCTGCACTAAAATATATACGAAACCAGGAAGCCAGGTAAAAAAGGGAGAACGAACCAGGTCCTGTTTCAATACGCCCATTGCAACACCGTGCATTATTATGCTTATGAAACCAAGGAGCATCAGGAATAGCTCAAAAACAGGGGTAAAATCACTCATATCGAGGTCAATGGAAGTTCTGGTGGTGAAGATGCCGAGAATAAAACCTATAATAGCCGGTGTGAAAACTGCGCCGCCCCACAGGATGACCGAAGCATTGGTGGATGATTTTGCCTCCCTGTCCTTCTTTAGGATGTAAACCCCCCAGAGTTCGTTGGCGATCTTCTCTAACACACTTGCAAGGGATGCTCCGCTTTCCACCGCAATGAGCACAAGGGAAATGATTCGGATGATCGCCCTGGAGCCTGTTCTCATGGCGAAGGCCGTCATTGCAGCCGCAAACGAGGTATTGAGCATCTCCTCACTGGCCCTTTTCAGCTCCCAACCAAGGCGGTCGATCCGTACATCCGCCACCTCCTTGAATGCACTCTCAACCGACCTGCCGCTCCTGATGTTCTCAGCGATCTCATTGAGTACGTCCGGAAGGGCATCCTCCATGTCCCTGATCTGTTTCGCCCTGATCCCCATTGGGATGTATATGATCAGGGAGGTGATTCCAACTACGCCCATAATTACAAGCAGTTCGTCATTTTTAATAGTGTCCGAAGCATCCTCCAAGGTTTCCTCAAAGGTTGGGTCCTCTTCTTCCTCCTCATCTTGGTCATCCTCCCCCATTGCAGTAGAGGAGATTGCTGTTAGCATCAATAGAAAAGCTGATGCAAGCAATATTATGAGCATGCGCCCATGGGGGGAGAAAAGTTGCCGGTATGATGTTGACCTGATCCGTTTCAAGGTAATCACTTCGCTAAATCTTAGGCTCCTTTCGTTTTGTATCGATCACGATGTAAACGAGCACAGCCAATAGGGCCATGAGAATGGCAGCAGACTGGAGTGGGGTGATGGGATCCATCGTTGACAACCCGGATGCATCCATGAGATTCTGTGCGAACACCGCCACGATGATGATGATGGGCAGGAGGATGCCCGCTGTCATGAACACCTCTGACTTTGATGCGATGGTTTCCACGAACTTCTCGATCTGTACCTTTCTCTCCTGTGTCTCCCTCTCTGCGATCTTCTCAAGGGACTCAACAAGATTGATGTCCCCCTTGGAGCCGATGATCATGGTGGTAATCACCTTCTTGAAGCTCGGGGAGCGGGTCTGATTCTGTATCCTCTTCAGGGCCTCTTCCAGGTACCCCCCCCTCGCGGACTCTTCCAATGCCTGACCAAAGAGCATGGATATCTCGCCGTAATCGTTCTCTGCCACATGCTTCATGGCCATCTCAAGGCCAACCCCTGTACTGAGCAGAACAGACATCGCCCTGATCGCATACAGAAGTTCCTGATCGACACTGCCCATAATATCTACCTCTAACGGTATATTTTCATTGAGATATATAAATATTTATCCATCACATCCACGAAACCTCTCGCATGGATTCCAGTATCTCTCTGGTTTCCAGTTTGTAGGACATGGATTCGATGGCGCTTTCGATGTTCTCGGCAAACTGTCGAAAGAGCTTCAATGACCTCTCCTGCAGCTCCTGTACCGGGATCTTCTTTTCCGTAAGGATCATGCTCCTCAATCCCAATACCCCGTTGGGGATGTTTGGATCGATGGGGACCCCGTTGAATTTCAAGGTCAGTATCTTTGAATCCAGTTCTCCCAACTGGGATAGGATACGGTATCTCTCTATGGTGTCCATTATCTTCTCGTTGCTCTTCATGAATGCCTCCTGGAACTGAATGAGCTTTTTGCCCATTATGTTATCATTATTGGAGAGCCCCTGAAAGGTGGTTTTCATGATCTCAAGGATGTCCTTGATATCAACGATGTATCCCATAAACTTGGTGATGATCCCGCCTTCGGCCCTGGCGTCCTCCCGCTGGGCTTTGGTGGAAAGTCTGAGCTCCTTTAACAGCAATTCATGCCTTTCCTTCATGCCCTTGAGCGACCTCTCTATACACGCAAGTTTCCGGGTTGTGCGGTTAAGTCGTTCCCTTAGTTTTTTGACCTGGGCAGGGGTAACTGCCTGGGTTTGGGTGGATGATGTCATGATTAGTGATTAGTGGGTATACTGTTTATAGTTTTTGGTTCGGTTGGGGTGCCGGGTAAAAAAAGTTATTTAACCAAATACAGAGATTAATGCCCATGGCATCCGACCTGAAGAGGAAGCTTCAGAGGAAATATAAAAGATTCAAAAGATGGGTTCATTCGGATGATTTCACCCAGCTCATGGCCAAGGCGATAGCCTTGTTCGTCATATTCCTGATGATATTCGCCATATTCGTGGTACTCCTTTGAGTGGAAGGAAAAATAGGCGCAAAATTCGTGGTACTCTTTTGAATGGAAGGAAAAATAGGCGCAAAACCTTTTATAGAATATTTAAGATGCGAACTTCATGGGGTTGCTATCGAACATTAAGCTCAATGCACGCACCGGGATATTCTTTTTCCTGACAATCCTGGGAATATATTTCTACATCTCCTGGGGCATCCTTTACAATGGATGGTTCGACATCGGGGTGTATTCTATCACCGTGGTCCTGGTTGGTTTCGGGCTTGCTGGTATCTATCTCTATTCTATAATAGATGAAGAAGAATAGAGTCTACTCCTTATTTTCCCCACCATTCGACTGGTCTCTTTTCCACCTGCTTTTTCCGCTGATCTAAGATGTCCCTCCGCCATTTTCAGCATCTCCTTTTTTCCTGTGGCAAGATATCTGGTAGCGGTGATCAGGGCCTCGATAATATGTGCGGAACCCCGGGAGTATGCCCTTGTCTCTTTCTCCTCCCTTTCAACCGATACCACAGCTCCTCTGACCTGCTTAACCCGGGCCTCTCCCAGTCGGTCCAGGTGGTCCTTCTGAGCGATTTTCTCGATCCTCAGTACAAGCTTCACGGGGCAGGCATTGACAACCGGGGCCTCTCCAAATGAGGTATCAACTATTTTGTAATCACCGGGTTCGAACTCTAATTCATCGTCCCCGCAACCGTACAGTGAGGCCCGTATGAAAATGTCCATGCCCCCGGGAATATCAGGAACTGAGATGCCTACCACGGGATTTCTATCGATTGACTCAAAGCTGTTACTCCCCTCGAAAAGAGTAAAACCGAGATAAGAACCCGACCTCTTTAACCCAACCGCGGAGGCATTGGCCATCCTTCCTTTTTCTTGTTCTTTCCCTTTTCTCCAGAGAGTGAGGATGACCTCGTACCACGCCCCTTCCTCTGGGAAAGATATTGAGAGCTCTTCTTCACCGATTTGCTTTTCCGATTCCTCATCCGTCCTGCCATGGGCGGGCATCAGGCGACCTCTGGGCTGTAATCCGGAGCGACCTTCTTCTGCTTGGCGGAGAACTTCACCCTGGGTATCTCCATCTTGATGGGCGGGGGCAGGTTGAGTTTCCTTGAAAGGAGAACGGCCTCAAAGCTCCCGTTGTTCAGAATGACGTTGTGGATCTCCTCGGCAACCTCATTGGTCATCCTGTGCTCCTTGCTCCAGAGTGAGATTATCTCCTCGGAATTGCCGACATAATTCAGCTTTCCCTCGAGACAGATATTCCCCACGTGCCCGTAGGTGACGGTATAACGGAATCTGATCTCGACTGTGGAGTCATCGATCCTGGACATGACTGTCACCGTGGTGTTGTGGTCTATCCGCAATGATTTGGGCTTATCCTTGAGGTCAACGAGCCTCTGGCCGTCGATGAGCGTAAGTTCAAAGTTTTTTACAGGCATTCTTTCGACCTTCTTGTTCGATGATGATATGGGTAGCCAGCTTCAAATCCATATTTATGCATTGTGGAGGTGTGTTGGATCCTGATTGTTCTTACCAATCACATCTTTGGGTTACTTGCTTATGCTGGATTGAAAAGCAAATCCATCGAAGCAAGGCTCCCCGTTGCAAGCAGCGGGGCGTCTTAAAATCTGGATTTGAGGATTGTTACTCGGTTATATGCACGTATCAACCATGAATGCGCTTAAAGACCATTTTTTCTAACTGACGACGCATCAGGTAATCCGGGGGAGGGTGATATCCCGGATGGAACACAAGAATCGTGATTTCTGGATTTGGCAGATCAGGAATTTTGTGTAACATCCAGGCGTTAAATCTATCTTTCTTTTCGTCAAATTGGCTATTAAAGCTTTCAAGGCCCTCCACGGAATCGAATCTGAATGCCAATTCGCTTTCAAGATCCTTAAGAGGCGTATCGTCCTTTATGCGTATCTTTTTTAGCCTTTCTTGTTCTTCCTCCAATTTACTCATTGCACTTTTTTGCGTATATAGCTCACCGGTTTCCAAGCCTTTATCTTCCTCAGGAACATGGAAAACATGGACATAGGCTATTTTATTCTGAGCACTGTCCAGGATAGGAGAACTATGGTGAACAATAGAGAGTTCCTCCCCATCTCTCCTGGTTAAGCTCTTATCAGCAATTGACAGTACCTCATCCACAGGTTTGCCGGCTGCCTCGACCCGATCCCATCCGGTCAATTCTTCAGCCTTGTTATTCATGAATATCACATGGTTCCCCGTGTCGGTCTCTATCACGCCCTTGGTTGTACTTTCAAGTTTTCTCAAGATCGGGACCATTTCAAGAAGTATTTCTTTTTCTTTTAGCAGTTTTTGAATTTTAAGAGCCAGTTTGATAGGAATATCTAAAATCTTGTTTCCAGTCTCTTCATCTTCGGGATCTAAAATAGTATCTTTGACAATATACCCTAATGGCTCTGTTGCAATTGCTTTGTCGATTGTCTCATAGCCTAATTGAACAGTAAGGTATACTACCGGGATATTTAGTTTTTCTCTGATTTCTTTAGCTAGATAAATGCCATCAAATTCTTTTCCTGGTCCTAAATCAATATCTATAAGGATCAGATCAGGATTTGTCTGTTTTGCTTTTGTTATGGCTCCTTTACGTTTTCCAACTGACGCCACAACCTCATATCCCAATTTTTTTAGTCTCGATTTGAACACAAACCGGGTTTCGAGCATATCCTCAACAAGCATTATCCTTGCTTTTGTTCCATCATCGCCATTTTTTACCATGAATATCACGCCGTGCTTTTTAGCCATTAAATTTTATAGTCACTCGAGTTCCATCGGTTCCATTTGGCTTGAATTTATCTTTCAGGTACTCTTCTACGAGTCCTTTCACTAATTTCAGCCCTAATTTGTCGCTGTTCTTGATATTAAAGCCTTTCGGCAAGCCAATCCCGTTATCACCGATGATAAGCTCATAATCATAATTTTTATCCCCACATTGACGAAGAATTACCGTAATTTCCTTTTCGGGATCAAATCCGGGTGGAAAGGCATGTTTGAACGAATTTGAAATTAGTTCGTTTACTATCTTTACTATAGGACTCATGACTAAATAATTAAGTTGAATGTTCTTCTCACATTGAGTTTTGAAGTGAATATCTTTCTTTTCAGCATTAAAGGCTGCGAATAAGAGTTTGACCATTCTTTCAATGTGTCTCCCCGCATTAATCCCTCTTGGTGTACGTTGGAACTCACGATGAAGATTCTTCATAGCCTTGATCTGATTTCGAAGATCATGAATTTCTTCATCCAATTGATTATCCTCCATGTCTGCCGATAGGGGACGGAGCCCCTCGGAAATAACAAGTAGCTCGTTTTGTATTCGGTGGTGTGTGTGTTGCTCCATTTTATAGCGTTCTGTGATGTCTCGATAGATACCAAAATGAAATCTTTTTCTACCCACCTTGAATGGCGTCCCAATAATCGATACAGGAAATTCTTCTATTAATCCTTCTTTGGTTCTTCGTTGACGAAACGTTTCAACAGGTTTTTTCATTTCCTTGTTGGCGATAGCTTTAGTGATCTTTTTGGCTTCCTCAATACGGTTGTCAGGCACAACAAGCCCCTTTTCATCAATATTTCTCCCATTAACTTCGCTTTTAGAAAAACCGAACATTCTTGTAAATTTCTTATTCGCGCGCTTTATAAAGCCATTCTTGTCGGCCATTATTATTGCTTCAGGTGCTCTCTCGAATAGTTTTTCAAATTTTATCTTTTGCTCCTTCAATTTTTTAGTACGCTTCTTCACCAGTTCCTCAAGATGGTTACGGTATTGTTCCAATTTCTTTTCTGCATTTTTTCGCCTAGTGATATCCATATAGATATCATAAACAAGTTTTTCACCATCAGGAAGTTGGAATGGGGTTCCAATCAATTCAACATGAATCTTCTTTCCATCTTTGTCTTGACGAATTGTTTCGATCTGGATATCTTTCCCCTTAGCAATCGATTTTGTATACGTTTCTGCATCTTTTCGGTATTTTTTTGGGACAATCAACTTGTCTAATGATCTTTTACCTACTTCTTCTAATGATTTTTTACCTACTTTTTTAAGAATATATCCAAACATTTCAGTGAATTTCGGGTTCATTCGTAAGATTTTCCCTTTATTATCCGTGAGGACGATTGCTATGGGTGCTTTCTGGATAAGCATCTCGAGAAGTGTTTTTTCTTTTTTTAGTTCGGTTATGTCAACCATCGTCGTCTTGATACCCACGACCTTGCCGTTTTTTTCTAATAGCTTGTCATCAATTGAAACAAAGATTTTGGACCCATCTTTCTTTACGTATATTCTACTTTCCTGTCTTCGAATACGTTTACCCCTAACTTTTTGTTTAAACCTCTTCCTTGCTTCTTTTTGTTGTTTGGGCAAAATAAAATTAAAAATTGGCTTTCCTACCATCTCTTTTACCGAATATCCTAACATTTTTGCTTCTGTTTTGTTAACACTTCTGATTATCCCTTTTGTATCCAATGTGTGGTAGGCCACGGGAGCATTATCCCATAGATCTTCATAATCTTCCTTACTCTTCTTCAATTCTTTCTCAAACGCCTCACGATCCAGGGCATTAGAGATGATTTCTCCTACTATTTTAATCAAGGATATAATATCTTTCTCCCATGTTTTCTCTTCTCGCACAGAACTGAACCCAACAAATCCAATTAGTTTTCTACGGGAGGCCATTGGGACATTAATCAGAGATTTAACATCCGACCGTTCAAATTCATTTTTTTCGGCTAAGGCTTGAGGTGAAAGCTCGTTTACCTTAGGGATGTGGACGATTTTCCGATCTTTGATGCGCTTCATGAACCAAGGAAATTTATCAACATTGACCTCTTGCAATCTCTTGATCTGTGATCCAATCCCCTTAGCACACCATTCGTGGGTGTTTTTCACCTTTTTTCCATTTTCATAAAAACGAAACACATAGCTTCTGTCAACGCCAGTAAATTCTCCAATTCTTTCCAGGGCCTTTTCAATTCCATCATCGATTTTTTCTAGTGGAAGATCAATAAAATCTGTAGAAATCGACATAATGAGTTTTTCGAATTCAATTCTGTACCGTAATGCCTCTTCCGCTTTCTTCCTTTTAGTTATATCTCGCACGATCCCGTGATATTCCAGAACACTCCCGTCTTTGTTTCTGTGAACTGTGGATGTGAGGTGGCAGTCCATTACATCCCCATTTTTGTGACGCAATTTCATCTCAAAGTCCTTAACCGCCCCTTTTTTCCTAACCTCCTCCTTAAAACGCAACCGTTCCTCATCATTCAGAAAAATCGTTCGAGCATCCAAACCTAAGATCTCGCTCTTAGTATACCCAAATAGGTCTAACGCAGATTGGTTAACGTCAATTATCTTCCCTTTAAGACCAATGATAAATATAGCATCCCTGCTATTTTCAAAAAGGATACTATATCTATCGCCTTCGTTTTGGTGGCTCTCCCCAGCTTTTTTTTCTCCCTTCAGATCAACCACCCCATAATATTTCATGCGATTTTGTTCTTCTCGGTTGATTATTCTTGGTCATCTCAATCACTGTCCGGCGAACACGTGGTTCTGCGTGTAATTTATCAATTAATATTCTATTTTTAGATCGGGCGCAGTAAAACAGTTAAGCCTATAAATAAGTTCCGAGAGCGGCCTGCTAGATGATTGTTCTTTCTAATCTGCCCAAAACCCGTTAGACATCAGCCCTAACAATATCATGATTGCTCGAAGGATGGGCTCCATCTAATAATCTCCTTCAGGAAGCCTTTGAGACGCAGAACAGAATTGTTTAAATATGAATAATGAATCCATCCTATCTATGGCGGACATGAAATGCCCTTTTTGCGACACCCCGATAGGGATAGAGGAAAACCCTTTCAACTATGATACTGTCAGGTATCATCAGGAGGCGAAGGGAAAACCTAAGCTCATCCTCGAATACGTAGTGGTTTTTTGTACAAAATGCGGGGCAGTACTGGGGGTTACCAGGTAAGAATGCGTGAGGATCACCCGTTATTCATCGGTCCATATCATTCCCTTTTTCCCGGTGACCATGACATTTCCGGGCAGGATGCTGAGTATCTCCTCATTGGGGACTTTATAGTGTCTTGAAAGTTTTGTGGCAAAGCTATCTTTCGGCATCTCTCCCGGCTCAATGATGAGGTAGGAATTGGTGTACGCCTCCACCGCGGATATGGGAGCGCACATGACCATCTCCACACCTTTGTAAAGGATCCCCCCGATGGCGAGCTTTAGCGGGGCATTGATGCGATTTCTTTTCCCCCGGATGATGAAGGCCCCCTTTGCCAGGAACTCTCCTGTGGCAGGGGTCCTGGAAACCTGATCCGGCTTTACCCAGTACGCCTCCACGCCCCCGATTCCGGCCTTCCAGGCTCTGGAGAAACAGGCAGCATAGGTGCACGCCTCATCAAGGGTTTTTTTCCCTATCTCCAGGTTATTCTGGGCCTTGACCACTAAGCTGGGGGCGCCATGGATCTCCGCATGGGCATACCTGTCCCTTTCCTTCAGGTACTTCTTTACCACACGCTCGTTGGTTCGGGCGTCCTTCCCGCCTACGACAATATTTCCTTCGGAGGATATGAACCATCGGTATTTTTCGAACCAGAAGTGCTTCCTCTCTGTCCCGAGTCTTTCCTTTTCCTTGATTTCCTGTTTCTTTGCCTTCTCGAGACGCTTCATGCTTTCTTTCAGGGCCTGCTGTGCTCCGGCAAGCTTCTCCTTTGCCCGGGATGCCCTCTCGTAATATCGTTGAGCATTCTCATTAATGGATCTCATGTAGTCGAGGCGGATGTCGGTCGGCTTGTCCTTTAACACAATGTATTTCTCTGCGGGATTCACCTCCTTAACATTGGGGCGGTTGTGGAGGGCAATGGCCATCTCGCTCCACCCATGCTTCTCGCCATATTCGATAATTTCCTTCAGCACCTCCTCGAACTCCTGGTATCTGAGGAAGAGGCGCTCTGCCCTTTCGCGGTTCTCCACGGCAGCCTTCTCAAGCTCCAGGATGGTGCTCTTCTGCTGCTCGATGGTGCGTTTGATCTTCAGGATGGCGGGATTCACCCTTCTCTCCCCTCTCTCGGCAAGACGGGTGAAGTGCTCTTCGACTGCCTGATTGAAGGTATCCATGGGGGTGAAGGTGGTGTTATTATAGATTTTCAAAGGGAAAGGAAGCACGTCCTTGGGGGTCTCGTCCTCGATTACGATACCTGGTTGTAGGGTATTCAGGCCCTCAAAGATCTCCTTCGCCATGCGGAAGAGCTTTGCCATCTCTTCTGATGTAATGGAAGAGCACATTCTTTCCTTCTCGATGCCGCACCTCAGGCAGAGTTCTTCGGCATAGCTTCCCCCGAGATTCACGTCCATGGCGAGGGTGCGCACCACGTCCCTCTCAGAGGATCTCAGGATTCCATTGAATTCCTCCATTGTCATTTTCATGGGATTGGCGAGCGAAGGCGGTATCTCATAGTCCTCTCTTGCCCGAATGGTTCTGTGCCTCCAGGCCCTGCTTATGAGGGGCTGTATGATCCTTCCATTCTTCACGAGGATTATGTTCCCGTCCCCGAATCCCTCGATAATGAGCTCGTAGCCCTCTTCCTTCTGGACCCCGATCCTTATGATCCTGTCGAACTCCTGCTGTTCTATCGAGGTTATCCGTCCATTGGCAAGGTATTTCCTCAGCATCATGGCGAAACCCGTGGGCTGTGGAGGATTCTCGGGACCTTTGTCGGAGAGATAGATCGCCTTTCCGGTCCTGATGACCAGGTCCTTTCTCCCATCCCTTGTGTTGAGGCGGAGCACCACCACCTCCCGCTCGGGCTGATAGGCCTTCCTGATGTATGCCCCGATGAGGGACTGGAACTCCCGCACAAGGGCGGCATAGTCCATTGATGAAAGGGATTTCTTTGGCTTCGGCATTATTATCACTGCGTTTTTTCGATTAGTCGATGGCTTTGGGAAGGCAATGCAGCCTTCCAGATTTTTCGCGCGGAATACTGGCGTATGCTGCCATTAATGTTACCTATCAAAAAATCTTTTGGAACTATGATGGCAATAGATTGCAATAGGCACAGCATCGTGATATGCGGCGCATGTCCGCAGCCGGGACATTGACCAACCACAGAGGGCAGTGTGGATCCGGGATCGTGAGCTGGGGCGGTTACAGGGGCCATGACAATGGGGGTCAGAGGGAAAGAAACCTTTAAATAATATCATGAAGTTTGGTAGATGATGAAAAACATTCCAACTTACAAGGCAGCACTTCTATCGGTTCTCATAACCGTACTTTTAGTCTCAACCTCAAGCTTTCTTGCCCCTCC
Organism: Thermoplasmata archaeon; assembly: GCA_030630685.1. GTDB lineage: Archaea > Thermoplasmatota > DAOVMN01 > DAOVMN01 > DAOVMN01 > DAOVMN01. Next base: position 11,300 of record DAOVMN010000026.1, read on the forward strand.
TGAGAAACAAAGCGGTTCGGAATACATTGATCTGGATACGAACCCTGTGGGAAGCGATGATTCCAATCAGACAGAGAATCCGGAACCCAAGAATTACATCCGCATCGAGACGGACAGGGATGTCTACGAGAAAGGGGAGAACGTTACAATAAGATTGTTTTTAGTTAACGCTCTGGATGAAGATGTCACCTACACTTTCAATAACACTCTCAACTGCACATACAGGTGGTACATGAGCATCTCGGATTCCAATGGGAAGACGATAAAATGGATTGAGTCTGTCTCTTACAACACCTCTAACATTTCGGAAGAGGCCACGAAAATTGAAATAAGGGCGAATTCTGAATTCCCATTGGAGAAATATACCTGGGAAAGGGAAGAAGATTTCGAGATAACCGGAAATGGTAGTTATTCCATTTACTCCAGGTTAATCGGATATGATGTCGAGGGTATGAAGAATATCACGATTTATAAAAATCATATTCGAGTGGAAACGGATAAGGATGTTTATGAGAAAGGGGAAGATGTCAATATCACATTAGTTCTGGTGAACATAAGGAATGAAACTGTAGTATATTTTGGCAGTCCACATCAATGGGATATCATTATTTATGCACCCTATAGAAATGAGATATTCAGATTTCCTCCGGTGGATTCGGTTTGGATACAAATTTTGACAAATATAACAATAGCACCTAATTCGGAAAAAGTATTGTTTAACTATACCTGGAATCAAACCGGAGCAAATTACGGCCTATGCAGAATCTATTCCAGACTTGTTGGATACGAGATTTATGGAGAAAAAA
>DAOVMN010000368.1 GCA_030630685.1 Thermoplasmata archaeon
AAGAATTACGGCATCTGCCTGTATTCTTCGAACAACAACATGCTCACAAACAATAGTATAGGTGACAATCTGCACGGTATCTACCTGATGAGTTCTTCGAGCAACAACACGCTCATGTACAATGCAATAGGAAGAAACACGGCAATTGACTACTCATGGAGCATGTATGTGTGGGGCGGCGATTTTAACGAATTCAAGGAAAACACAGTGGGTGATAAATATCCAACGATAATAAGTATTTGTAATTGTTCCGGAGATTTTAGACTAAGAGGCGTGGAGGATCCCCCGGAATCTCCAAAACTGCCTGAATATCCAACGACAGGAAAAAGCATCTCAAACTATGTGGAGATTCAGAACATCACCAAAGACACATACCTATCTCTCATCTTTCACTACTATGACAGGGAGGTTAAAGATATAAACGAAGAGTCATTGAAAGTGTGGAAGTATAATGGGACCGGCTGGGATGAAGGCACCGATGAATTAGGCTCATGGAACGGCACGAGGAGACTGGAGACCAAGAACAACATCGTCGGCGTTGAGGTGAAGAAGTTCTGCATCTTCGCACCGCTTGCGAGCTTCCCCGTGCACAACATAGACACCGGCGAAGATTTTGATACGATACAGGAAGCAATAGACGATGACGAAACTAAAGATGGGCATACGATAACCGTTGATATAGGTTATGCCGAGGCGGGAACGAAGGAGAATATAGAGGTTCATAAGAAACTCACGATAAAATCTACTTCAGGCAACCCCGCAGACACCGTCATCGAAGCCGCGGACGATGGGGAATGTGTCATAGAAGTATATACAGATGATGTTACGATCCAGGGGTTCACGATCAAAGGGGCAGCGCATAAACAGGGCATTGAAGTGGCTGCCGGGGAAAACGTGGAAATAAAGAATTGCATCATCCGCGAAAACAATCTTGGCGTTGTGCTTGATATTTTTGAATCAAAGAAATCCTTCTATTGCAACATTGGAGACTGCCGGTTCATGTCAAATACAGACGGCGATGTTTACATCAACCAGTCAGACTACAACAACGTCTTCGACTGCACATTCGAGGATAAATACGGTGTGGTAATAGATTCCGGCACTGAGAACTGCATCCAGGATAATACGTTCACCAACAATGCTGAGACAGCAATTCACGACTTTTGCGGCAGCAAGAACATCATCAAGTATAACCAGATAACCGGCGCAAAGATTGGATTGTTCATAGAAAACACGGAAGAGAACGAAATAATCGGGAATGATATAGCGAATGCAAAAGAATGCGGTATCAAACTTGAGGATTCCGGAAATAACTATCTGTTTGATAACGAGGTGAGTTCAACCCCCACCGGCTTCTTCCTGCTGGACTCGGATGACAATACGGTGGATGATTGCAGCGTCGGCGGCAGTGTGTCCGGTGCGGTCACGGGAATAGAACTTCAGGATTCCAAAGGAAACACGATTACCGGATGCGGCATCTACGACCTGTCCACGACAGGATACAGCGCAACCGGAATTCGGATGTTCTCCGGCTCCACGCACAATCACCTTATGAACACAAGGATCGAAAAGATCGCATCCGCCAGTTCCACCGGGATCGTTGTGGGTTCCCCGCTGAACGAGTTCCGGGGTGTCACGATCTCCGACATCACCTCCAGCGGCAGCGGCTCCTGCACCGGCATCTATGTCCTTCCCCACGCGAACAGCAATCTCTTCGTTGAGGTGGTTCTGGACAGGATCGCAGGCGACAGGAACACCACCGGCATCTACCTTGCTGGCAACGAGGGGAACAAACTCCAGGATTGCGACATAGGAAATGTCTCATCCGCCAATGATATGGGCACAGGCATTCGACTGAACGATGTCTCCTCCGCGTACATCAATGATTCCCGGATACTGAACAACGGGATCGGCATCCTGTGCGAAAACGGCTCCATGCCCGATGTCCACTGGAACGAGATCGTAGGCAGTGCACACCTGGGAATTGAGAACACCGACCCCTCCGTTACAGTCAACGCGGAGAACAACTGGTGGGGACACAAGTCCGGTCCGGCTGGCACAGGCGCAGGCAGCGGCGACAATGTGAGCGATTTCGTTGATTACACGCCGTGGATCGGGGCGGAATATTCCGCGAAACATGTTGAGGAGGTTCCTGCCGGTGAGGGCACAGTGGATGCCCTGGAGGACACGGATACCACGGTGGATTACGACACTGGCGAGGATGTTACGATTACCACCCTCGAATACGATTCCAACCCCGGCGAAGGTTTCCAGGGCAACGTTGGAAAGTATATCGATGTGCACCTGAACACCTCGGAAGGTGTGAACGAGATCGTCATCAAACTCTACTACACCACCGACGATCTATGCGGCAAGGACGAATCCAAACTGCGGATGTTCTGGTGGGATGGAGAAAAATGGCAGAAATGCTCGGATACCGGAGTGAACACTGACGACACAGGGAACTATGCGGGCTACATCTGGGCAAAGGTCAGGGATGATACCATCCCATCGCTTTCGGACATGACAGGAACGCCTTTCGGGGCTGCGGAGGTGGACGACACCAGTGGTGAGGTTGAAGGCGATGATGACGGGGGCGTCAGCACAGCGCTGGTGGTCGGCGGGGTTATCGCACTGGTCGTGGTGCTGTTGCTCGTGCTTGTGAAGATGGGAATCGTGCCGATTGGCGGGGTGGTGAAAAAGAAAGAGGAGGAGAAGGCGAGAAAAACAGAATCTGTGTCAGAGAAGAAAAACGAGAAGGATGCCGGAGGGGAAATGGAAAAAACCGTCGAGAGGAAAGAGGTAGAGAAGGAAGGTGCGACGGAGGAGAAAGAAATCGGGAAGAAGGGTGGTGGGAAAGACAACGGAGTGGAGAAAAAATGGGAAAAGGATGCCGGAAAGAAGAAAAA
>DAOVMN010000043.1 GCA_030630685.1 Thermoplasmata archaeon
AGATTGGGGTATGAAACTATTTTGTGGTCAGGATCGGTATCCCACTGGAAAGGAAATTGTCCTTTCCAGATTGAGAGTTTACATTTTTATGTGGTTGACAATATCTAAATTCTTATTCACTATGTTGCGACATAGTCCCCATCTTTGATAATGGAATTACCATAGTTTTTTCCCATCCTCACAGCCTCTGCTTCCACATCCGCGGATACGAATCCGTTTCCATCACCACACGAACCGGATTCGCCACGATCCCCTTCTCTGCCTCCTCGACCTCTTTCCCGTTCAAGGATGCCTTGGCGACTGCCACAAGCTCGTGCCTCGATGTCTTCAACACCACCAGGTCTCCGCGCTTTATCCCGTCATCTATCTCCAGCACGCCGGGTCTGGCAAGCGGGGCACCGTGGCAGATAGCATCCACCGCCCCCATTCGGATGACGATCTCCGGGAGATGGTCCACCATTCCCTCCACCGGCATAATGATCTTTCTCAGAGGCCTTTCGTTCCCTTCCTCGTTGTAGAACACGAAGGCGTCCTTGAGCTCCTGAAGCGTGTAACTGTCCTTTTCATAGAATTGGCCCGAGCGGGTGCGTCTGAGGTCGGCCATCTTCCCTTCCGTGTTCAGGCGGAGCCCGATGTCGTGGCAGAGGGTGCGGATGTAGGTCCCGGATTCCGTATTCGTCCTGAAAAGGGCGTTAGTGCCGTCGAATTCCAGTAATTTTAGGGTGTAGATCCTTCTCACCCTGAGCTGGCGCTTCACCGCAGCCTGGAGAGGTGGGATCTGGTAGATGTCCCCTGTGAACTCCTCGAACACCTCCCTGAGTGCCTGCTCCTTGACCTTTCGCTTGAGTTCGAGGATGCCCAGATACTCCTTTCCGCCTATGAGCAGGACCTTCAAAAGCTTGGTTGCCCTGCCCAATGCCACGGGAAGCACCCCGCTCACCTTAGGGTCAAGGGTGCCGCTGTGTCCAGCCTTCTTGATGCTTAGGATATCCTTTATCCAGGAGACCACCTGATGGCTCGTGGGTCCGGAAGGCTTGTTCAGGTTGATTATGCCATTGTTCAGGAGTTCTTCTGTGGTCCTCCTCTTCGGGCAAATGGGGACCAGGCTCTCCTCACTATCGAGCACAACTTTTTCCCCCTTATCCGGCAACCAGGGTGTGCCTATATGGGACATCATATCATCCCCGTGGACCTAAGGGCCTCTATGATTATATGGACTATCTGTGCTGGTCTGAGCTCTCCGGAATTGAGCACCAGGGTATAATGATCGAGGTTTTCCGGGTCGATGTTGTAATAGGCCATGTACCTTTTTTTCTCAGACCTTTCCCTTTCGCGGATTTCTGCCCGTAACTCATCGAGGCCCCCACCGTCCCGTTTCCGGATCCTCTCGACCCTGGTATCGAAAGGTGCGTGCAGCCATACCCTCAGTGCCGGGATTCGATGGTTACGGGCATTCGCCCCGGCAAGGCGTCCTTCTACGATGATTCCGCCATTTTTCATGATCTCGATAAGCCTCCGGTCCAGCTCCCTGTCCACTTCGGGATCATCCTCTGCGTGGCGTCCGAACTCGCCGAGCGTCATCCCTTTTTTTCTTGCCAGCTCCCGAAAGAGCTTTCCACCATTGATCCAGGGCAGATTTATTTTTTTAGAAAGAAGTACCGCGGCGGTGGTGGTACCGCTTCCAGGGAGCCCCCCGATGGCCACCACCGTTCTTTTTGGGCTTCTGGAGTTCATTAGCCTGGGCCCCTTTTTATCTCTTCCATGTGTCTGATCCGCTTCTCAAGGGATGGGGGTGTGGCGATGTCGTGGCGAATAAAGATGGCCTCACCGGAAACGTGTTCAAGTGCCCTTTCGGCCATTTGCTCCGCCTCCTGGATGGAATCTCCGAAGCCAACCACTCCAAGGGAGCGGGAGGATGTTGTGAGAATACCTTCCCCTGTCTCGTTCACAGAGGCGTAATAGAAACGTGCGCCGGTGCTTCTTATCGCATCCTCGTTCACAAAGATGGGTTTACCAGCCACGGATCTTACCCCGTAGCCCTCCGGGACCACATACTTGCATACCGTTGCCCGGGGTCTGAACCTCACCTTTGCGGGCTCGAGGGTGCCCTGGGCGATGTCCATGCAGAGCTCTGCAAAATCCCCCTCCAAAAGCGGAAGGATGTTCATTGCCTCCGGGTCCCCGAACCGGGCATTGAACTCAACCACCTTCGGACCGTGCTTTGTGATGACGAACTGGCCGTAAAGGATACCGTGGTATGGTGTTCCTTCCTTTCTCATTGCATCGATGGTGAGCTGCATGCTCTCGACAGCGGTATTGTAATCTCCCTGTGTAAGAAAGGGAAGAAGCCCGTCGGGTTGAGAATACGAGCCCATACCCCCGGTAATTGGGCCATGGTCCCCCTCGAAGGCATGGGGATGGTCCTGCACTGCCGGGGTGGGGACCACTATTTTTCCATCGCAGAATCCCTGAATGGTCACTTCCTCTCCCAGGAGCCTTTCCTCGATGATGACCTTGCTCTCTCCTCCTATCTTTTTATCCAGCACCTTACGGGCATAATCAACCGCTTCTTCCGCATTTCTGAGCTGCTCTGTGGCACCCATGATCCTCACGCCTTTGCCTCCTGTGAGGCCCACGGGCTTCACCGCGACCTGCCCGAGTTCCTCGATGAACTCCTTCAATCCCTCTAAAGAATCGAACACCCTGTGCCTTACCCTTCCCTGGATATTGTAGCGCTCCATAAGGTCCCTCATGAAGGTCTTCGAGGTCTCGATCCGGGCAGCGGCCCTGTCCGGACCGACAGCAGGGATGCCTGCTTTCTTCAGGACATCTACGATCCCTGCCTCAAGTGCGCTCTCGGGCCCGATGACCGCCAGTTCGATACCATTGGAAACGGCAAACTCCCTCACCACCTCCACATCTGTTTCCGTGTGCAGGAGAAATTCTTTTGACATTCGAGCAATCCCGGGGTTGCGGTTCTTCATTACCGAGCAGATATCTCCACTCTTTGCAAGGGTTTCTGCTATTACATGTTCCCTTGCACCTCCACCAACAACCAGAATATTCAACACATCACCGCCTTTCTTTCAAGTGCCCTTTCGGCTTTCCTTGCAATGTCCTCCACCGTGAGGCCGTATTTGGTCATTAACTCCTCCGACTCTCCGGACTCCCCGAAGACATCCGGTATGGCCACCATTTCCTGAATACACGGAGCATTCTGGACGAGCACACTGGCCACGGCTTCCCCCAAGCCCCCGATGATGGAATGCTCCTCCGCGGTTACGATGGCCCCTGTCTTCCCGGCACACTCGATGATCAGTTCCCTGTCAATAGGCTTCACGCAGGACATGTTCACCACCCCGGCGGAGATGCCTTTATTCTTGAGCAGTTTAGCCGCATCGATGGCCCTGTCAACTAAAAGGCCAATGGCCATGATCGTGACATCATCCCCTTCTGAGATCACGTGCCCTTTCCCTGGCTCGAAGGTGTAGTCGTCAGAGAAGAGCACCGGGCTTTTGGTCCTCGGGAGACGGATGTAGGATGGTCCTTCGTGCTCCACTATATATCGTATGACGCGGTCGGTCTCCACAGCATCCGCGGGGATTATGATGGTCATGTTGGGAAGGACACGCATGAGGGCAATGTCCTCGAGCATCTGATGGGATGCACCGTCCCCGCCAACGGTAATTCCGCCGTGGGTTGCAACGATCTTGACATTCAGCCTGGGGTATGCAATGGACTGGCGGATCTGGTCGTACACCCTGCCTGTGGCAAATACCGCAAAGGTAGAGGCAAAAACCTTCTTTCCGGTGGTGGCCAATCCCGCAGCCGCGGCCATCATGTTCTGTTCTGCAATGCCCATGTTGAAGAATCTCTCGGGAAACTCCTTTGCGAATATGGAGGTCTTGGTAGAGGAGGAAAGGTCGGCGTTCAATGCTACGATACTGTGGTCCTTTCTTCCCAGTTCCATAAGCACGTTCCCGAATACCTCTCTGGCACTGGCCATGATCTTCACGGTCTCACCCCCTTGCCTCTCAGCTCCCGCATGGCGATCTGATACTGCTCATCGTTGGGTGCCTTACCATGGAAGTGCACCGATCCCTCCATGAATGATACACCTTTTCCTTTTACAGTATGGGCGATAATTATGTTTGGCCTCCCTTCAGAGGTCTTTGCTCTATCTACCGCGCGGATGATCTCGTGGATGCTGTGGCCGTTTATCTCGATCACATTCCAGCCGAATGCCTCCCATTTCTCCTTTACCGGGGCAATGGACATCACCTGCTCCGTCCTTCCATCGATCTGAAGTCGGTTCCTGTCCAGGAACGCGATCAGGTGGTCGAGATTGTAGTGTGAGGCACTCATTGCAGCCTCCCAGATGCTGCCCTCCTCGATCTCTCCATCCCCGAGTATTGCATAGACATAGTAATCCTTCCTATCCAGCTTCCCACCGAGCGCTATCCCGATAGCAGCAGAGAATCCCTGGCCCAAGGAGCCCGTGGACATGTCAATCCCAGGGAGATGGCGCATGGAGGGATGACCCTGGAGCCTCGAACCAAGCTTCCTGAGCGTGATGAGTTCCTCTACCGGGAAATATCCCGATTCTGCCAGGGCGGCGTAGAGTGCGGGGGCGGCGTGCCCCTTGCTCAGAACGAGCCTGTCTCTCTCCGGCCAATTCAGGTTCTTCGGGTCATGGCGCATGATGTAAAAATAAAGGGCAGTGAGGATATCGGCAGCGGAAAGCGAGCCGCCAGGATGGCCTGAGCCTGCCTCATGAATCATCTCGATCACGTGCTGCCTTATGATCCTTGCCTTCTCTTCGAGGTCTTTTATCGTTTGATTAAGTTCCTCATTGTAGGTTTTCTGGATATCCGACAAATCCGGTTCCTCCTCGGATTGCGGCCATCCGATACTAAATAATAATTTTTTCCTATGCGACACCAGAGCCCAATCCTATCTGCAATTCCCATCAGCCAGTCAAAGGCCGAAATCAATATATATAGTTAAGGAATGCTCACGCCCCCGGAGGTTGCACTGTGGCAGAGCTCGATATTAGGTCTCATAAACTGGTCCCTGAACACATTTTACTCACTGATGAAGATAGGCAGTCGGTTCTAAAAAGATATCAGATTATGATCGATAATCTTCCAAAGATTCTCATAACGGATCCAGTGATCCGGCTGATTGGAACCCCGGAGAGGCCTGTAAACCCCGGTGATGTGGTAAAAATCATCCGCAAAAGCCCGACCGCAGGTACCGCGATTGCTTACAGGGTGGTAGTCAAACGTTAAACATGATCAATTTCCGAATCGGAGGATTTTAATGAGGCAGATACTAGATTCTTTCTTTCAGTTTAAGAGTGTTGTAAATCATCACATTGCCTCGTTCGATGATCTAATACCGCATCCTGATAATCCCAGGAGCAGGATGCAGCGTATTGTATCAAACATGAAGATCGGGGATGAGGAAACACCAAGGGGACACATCCGGCTTGACATCGACCGCCACGGTAAGGGGATGTTCGTCAAGCTCGGAAGGATCGAGGTTGGACACCCCATGGTAAAAGAGGCCAATGGGGCAACCCATAAGCTCACCCCAATGGAGGCAAGGATCAGGAATGTTTCCTATGTGTCTCCGGTTTATCAGGAGTTCACTCTCGTCGAGGACGAGATCGAAGATGAACCGGAACGAGTGATGATCGGATACATGCCCATCATGGTAATATCAAAACTGTGTAATCTCCATAAGGACAATATTGCGGAGGGCAAGAAGCTCACGGATGAAGAATACAAGGAACTTCTTATTCAACTCGGCGAGGATCCCGCAGATCCAGGTGGATATTTCATCTCCAACGGGACCGAAAGGGCACTTGTATCCCTGGAGGACCTTGCCCCCAACAGGGTGCTGGTGAATGTAACCGAAAGATATTCCAGAAAAACCGAGATTGCAACCATATTCTCCGAGAGGGAGGGCTACCGCGCCCTTACCCATGTTGAGAAGAGGAAGGACGGCATCCTGATGGTCTCATTGCCCACCATGGCGGGATCCGTTCCACTGGTCGTCCTCATGAAGGGACTTGGCATGGATGACGATATGGACATTAACAATGCCGTCTTCAGCGATCCCAGAATGAACACCATCCTCAAGGCCAATATCGAGTATGCCGTGATTGGTGATAAAGAGCTTCAGGTAACAACCACCGAGGAAGCCCTCCTTTATCTCGAAAAGAAGATCGCCATAGGGCAGGCCAAAGAGTTCAGGCGAAAGAAGGTAGAATCCACACTTGATAATTCCCTTCTGCCCCATCTGGGTGACAGCAAAGAGGATAGATTCAAGAAAGCCATCTTCCTTGGAAGGATCGGAAGGGCTGTTCTCGAACTCTCTCTTGGGCTCAGGCCCGAGGATGACAAAGACCATTATGCAAACAAGCGTTTGAACCTTGCCGGCAACCTGGTGGGCGAGCTCTTCAGGCTCTCTTTTGCTTCCCTTATCAAGGACCTGAAGTATCAGATCGAAAGGGCGGTGGCCAGGAAGAAGGAGATCAGGGTATCCTCAGCGATTCGACCAGATGTATTCACCCAGAGGATTGCCCATGCCATGGCCACTGGAAACTGGGTGGGTGGTCGAACAGGGGTTTCCCAGCTTCTGGATAGGACCTCCAATCTCAGTACCCTGAGTCATCTGAGACGCGTGATCTCCCCACTTGCCAGGAGTCAGCCCCACTTCGAGGCCAGGGACCTTCACCCCACACAGTGGGGGAGACTCTGCCCCAATGAGACACCGGAAGGCCAGAACTGCGGACTAGTGAAAAATCTGGCCCTGATAGTGGATGTATCGGAAGGGTCCGATGAGAAGGAGCTATATGACGATACCAATGGCACAGGCCTACTCTTCGATCTCGGGGTGAGGCCCGTAGAAAAGGGAAAGTTCGTTGCGGAAAAAGCCAAGATATATGTAAACGGTGACCTGGTGGGGGTCCATGATAAACCCGATGAGCTCGTGGAGGACATCAAACGAAGGAGAAGGCAAGGAATGCTCTCCCATGAGGTTAATATCAGGTGGGACAATGACCCAAGGAGCCCGCACATCAGCGATGTCATTATCAACAGCGATAGCGGACGGATAAGAAGGCCTCTGCTTGTGGTGAAGGACGGAAAGTTGAAGTATACCGATAAAGATAGAGAGGAGCTTCTTTCAGGAAAGATTGGCTGGGAGGATCTTCTTCAGAGCGGTGTTGTGGAATACCTGGATGCGGATGAGGAGGAGAATGCCCTCATTGCGGTATATCAAAATGACATCACCCCGGGGTACACCCACATGGAGATCGACCCCATGTCCATCCTTGGCATTGCTTCCAACATCGTGCCCTATCCCGAACACAACTCCTCTCCCAGGATCACCATGGGTGCTGGTATGGGCAAACAATCCCTGGGGTTCGGGGCTGCCAACTACCGCATACGTCCGGATACACGAGGCCATCTGCTCCACTACCTCCAGAGGCCCATGGTAATGACCCATCCCATGAACTACATTAATTTTGATAAAAGGCCGGCAGGACAGAATTTCATCGTGGCGATCCTTTCTCTTCACGGCTACAACATGGAGGATGCACTGATCGTCAACCGTGCCTCCATTGACAGGGGTATCGGAAGGTCAACATTCTTCCGTACCTACTCGACCGAAGAACGGAAATATCCCGGAGGGCAGGAGGACAAATTCGAGATCCCCCCCTCGGATATTCGTGGAGCAAGGGCAGAGGAGGCCTATATTCATTTAGGCGAGGACGGTCTTATCACCCCGGAGACGTGGGTGAAGGGCGGAGAGGTACTAATCGGGAAAACATCGCCTCCCAGGTTCCTCAGTGAAAGCCCGGACCTCCTCTCGCCGCAGAAAAGGGGAGAGACCTCTATCACCGTTCGCAGGGGTGAAGCGGGTTGTGTGGATTCGGTTTACATCACAGAATCCGAGAACGGGTCACGCCTTGTGAAGATCCGGGTCAGGGACCAGAGGATCCCGGAACTTGGGGACAAATTTGCTTCCAGGCATGGGCAGAAGGGCGTGATAGGTGTCATCCTGGACCCGGAGTATATGCCTTTCACCTCGGATGGCCTCATTCCCGATCTCGTCATCAACCCACATGCCATCCCCTCTCGAATGACCATCGCGCATGTACTCGAGATGGTAGGGGGCCTTGTGGGAAGCATGGAGGGCAGGATCATAGACGGCACCGCCTTCAGCGGGGAGACCGAGGAAAAACTCAGGGCCGGGCTGGTACGTAACGGCTTCAAACACAACGGCAACCATGTGATGTACAACGGTCGATCAGGGAAGATGACCGAGGCAGATATCTTCATGGGTGCAATCTACTACCAGAAGCTCCATCACATGGTGGCAGGCAAGATCCACGCCCGCTCCAGGGGTCCTGTCCAGATCCTTACTCGTCAGCCCACTGAAGGCAGAGCGAGGCAGGGAGGTCTCAGGTTTGGAGAGATGGAAAGGGACTGCCTCATAGCTCATGGAGCATCCATGGTCATCAAGGACAGGCTCCTTGACGAATCCGATGCAACCACCGTTTACGTGTGCGGTAATCCCAGATGCGGGCACGTCGGATTCGTGGACCGAAGGGGCGTGGCCAGATGTCCCGTCTGCGGAAGGACCAATGCCCATCCTGTTCATACAAGCTATGCTTTCAAACTCATGACCGATGAACTGAAGTCCATGGGCATAGTACCCAGAGTAATGCTGGAGGAGTTCTCATGATCACAGGGACTCCAAAAAGAATAAACGGTATTAGATTTACCCTTGGTTCCCCAACAGAGTTCCGGAGGATGTCCGCCACCAAAATAATCACTGCCGATACCTATAATGATGATGGCTTCCCTATCGATATGGGCCTTATGGACACCCGTCTCGGTGTTATCGAGCCGGGTTTAAAGTGTAAGACATGCGGGAAAAAGGTAGATGAATGCCCAGGACATTTCGGGCACATAGATCTCGCGATGCCTGTGATACACGTGGGCTACACCAAACAGATCAAGGCCCTTCTCAGGGCAACCTGCAACCGATGCCATCGCATCCTGCTCCCACTGCAGAAGATCAACGAATACAAACAGGAGCTCAGGGAGTTCAAAAAGAGCGGGAAAGACCTTTCCGATATGCAAATCATCTGGAACAGGGCCTCCAAGAGAGCCGCTACCAGCAAGATCTGTCCACATTGCGGTGAAGATCAGGAGAAGGTTGACCTGGAGAAACCAACCACCTTCAGGATCGGGAGCCACAAGCTCACCCCCAAGGAGGTGAGGGAGTGGCTTGAAGGAATCCCAAACGGTGATCTCGTCCCCCTTGGATGGGACACCAGGGCAGCCAGACCGGAATGGACCGTTTTTACCGTGCTTCCGGTACCGCCCGTGACCGTTCGACCCTCCATTACTCTTGACACGGGGGAGAGGTCCGAGGATGACCTGACCCACAAACTCGTGGACATCCTCAGGATCAACAGACGCCTTCAGGAGAACAGGGATGCAGGTGCGCCTCAACTGATCATCGAAGACCTCTGGGATCTCCTCCAGTACCATATCACCACCTATTTCGATAATCAGACCTCAGGGATACCTCCGGCCAGGCACAGGAGCGGTAGACCCCTCAAGACCCTTGCCCAGAGACTGAAGGGGAAGGAAGGCCGCTTCCGTTCCAATCTTTCCGGTAAACGTGTGAATTTCTCTTCCCGTACCGTCATATCCCCTGATCCATTCCTCTCATTGAACGAGGTGGGGGTTCCCATCCATGCTGCAAGAGAGCTTACCGTACCCATACGGGTCACCAGGTTCAATATCGAGGACATGAAACAGATAATCCTGAAGCGGCCAAACCCGGATATGAACGACGTCGAAGCCTACGAGCCCTGCGTAAACTACATCATCCGCCCGGACGGGAGAAGGGTGAAGATAACAGAAAAAAATGCCGGGGAGTGGAGTGAGAAGCTGGACATTGGATTCAAGGTCGAAAGACAGCTTATGAATGGCGACATAGTGCTCTTCAACAGGCAGCCCTCGCTTCACCGTATGTCCATGATGGCACATGAGGTCAAGATAATGCCAGGGAAGACCTTCAGAATCAACATTTAATTTTAGTAAACAGAATGAGATGCATAATATATTTATTACTTCTTCTTTACAGAGTAAGGAAAGATTGAAAGTTAATGGTCGTGCAATTCATCCTACTCAGAAACCTTTGTCTATTTTGAAGAAGTTAATTGAAGTTTCTAGTCGTGAAGGTGATGTGGTTCTTGATCCTTTTATGGGTGTTGGTTCA
>DAOVMN010000040.1 GCA_030630685.1 Thermoplasmata archaeon
AATTCTTGGGAGGTTGCTCCCATCGTTTTTGGGATCCCTGAAGAGGAGAAGGCAAGGTGCGCTGTTTGTAATGGATTCTTTCCTGAAACCGTAGGAATAAATTTGAAAGATGACAAAGATTTGAGACCTGTCCATTACAGATGCAGTAAACTTCACCCAGAGAAAAAGAGAGAACTCTACTTTGATGAACCCAGAGGATTTGAACTATAGAAATCTTCTTAAGGAGAGCAATACAATGTCGAGACAAAAAAAGGAAGTAATCCTGGGAAGAAAACATATGCTAAAAACACTTCAATTTTTTACGAATAATTCTGAATTTGCTAGTCTCTCTTCTGACCAAATAAGATTCGTAAACAGTGCTTTTTCAAAACTGAAAGGGACTTCAGATCGTGAATGGAGCATTGAAATTCCCCAGTTGGAGATTCCAATTTCAGAAAAGCAACTTGCTGAACATCATCCTACACTGTTGATTGGTGGCAAAATCGAAGGGAAAGGCAATGAAATTACATTTTCTTCGCTCTCTGTGTGTATAACTTTTACAACAGAATCGCCTAACCCGGTTGGACCTACAGGCACCTCTTCATATACAAAATCTTTAAATGTCTCTTCCTGTTGTCTCAATCAAAATCGAAATACCAAAAGAATCGTTCGACGGTTTCATTTTGACTATCAGCCAAGCGAGTCGGACAAACCGGTTTCACATTTTCAATATGGTGGTAAATTTCCAGAAAGTGAACGATATAAAGATTGCCATTACTGCTTAGAACACTTCTTGAAAAATCCGCGTTTTCATTATCCGCCGATGGATTTAGTACTTTTGTTGGATTTGATGATTAGAGAATTCGAGACGCCTCTGGATAAATGGAAATACGAAAATAATTGGAATGCTTTAGTTTTTAAAAGTCAAGAGTTGTGGTGGAAAGATTACTGGAATAAATTAGCAGGATATCTCAACAATCCGGGTGGACACACTTTTCATGAGAGGATTTATGGTGGGGCAGATGAATTATGAAAAAAACAATGGTATATTCTACACTCCGTCAGAGTTAGCAAGTTTTGTCGCCAATTTGGCTATTTCATCTGCTAATTCCACAGTGTTAGATACATGCTACGGTGAAGGGGCTCTACTTTTAGCGGCTCATGAGCGTCTTCTTAATCTTCGTTCTACAGCCCCTAATAGACAGCTATTTGGCTATGACATTGCCCTCCCCAAAGAAGGTGCTCAAAGAAATCAGCTTCGAAGGAGTTGTCTTAGCGGATTTTTAGATGAGAAGAATTTAAAGAAGAGAGATTTCTTTTCCCCAATTGAGCGAGAATCAGAAGAGAGGTTTGATGTTATTTTGATGAATCCCCCATTTGTCAGACACCACTTGATTCCAAGGGAGAGGCGAAAAACCATAAGAAGCATCGTAGGAGACGACGCAAGGCTCCCCATGACAAGCGATCTCTGGGCATATTTTGTAGTGCACAGTTTTAAATTCATTCGGAAGGGAGGATATCTCGTATCTATATTGCCCTGGTCATTCCTTCATGCTGATTTTGCAAGGACGGTTAGGGAATTGCTGCTTGAGAGATTTCGTGTACTCCGAGTTGTTGTTATTGGGCAGCGAATGTTTGAAAGAGCCGAAGAGCGAATTCTCGTGCTTATAGGGAAAGGATTTGGTTTCGCCACCTCAGATATTGGAATTTACTATTCATTTGGTGTTCCAAAGAAGCAAATCTCTTGGATACCTGTTAGGCAAAAAATATGGCGAGCCTCACCTTGGATGTGTTTGGTAAGTAGCGACGTTCATAAGACTCTTTTAAACGTAGGGAATAGTATAGGGTTTGAATCTCTAAGTCGCTTTGCGAAGATCCAAATAGGTACTGTTACTGGGGCCAATAATTTTTTCATCCTTAAGCGAGAGGTCGCAAAAGGCATGAGACTGCCAAAAGGAATCCTGCGTCCAATTATTAGGCACTCGGCCGACTTGTGCAAACTCGTCATCACCGCTTCAGATGGCATCAAGGATGCAGTATTGCTAATCCCTGAAGACATGAAAATATCAGGGCCCCTTAAAGAGTACATTAAAAGGGGAGAGAGGAGTGGTGTGAATGAAAGGTACCATAGCCGAAAGAGGGTTAAGTGGTATTCTATTTCTATACAGAAACCTCCTGATGGATTCCTCCACTATATGACAAAAGAAGTGCCTTTTCTCGTGCTGAATCCCAAAGATCTCATGTGTACAAATACCATACATCAAGTGAATTTCTTGGACGGTGTGGATGAAAACGCCAAGAAGTGGATACAGTTCTCGATGTTAACATCTATTTCTCAACTTTCCATTGAACTTCTAGGACGAACTTATGGGGGTGGTGTTTTAAAGATCGAACCTACTGCTATAAAAAAAGTTTTAGTTTATCCGGGTAATGGGAAACGTTTTCCAGCGTCTCTTGAAAATGAATTGAATAGCCTTCTGCTAAAAGGTAAACGGAGGGAAGCAATAGAATTGGCAGACAAATGGATGATAACGAATCTGCAGGTGCCAAGAGAAGATATGGACTTTATCATCAAGAGTTATCGATATATTCGAGATTTGAGGTTAGGGAAGAATGCCCAGCACGTGCTAAGAGCATAGTGATTCGGCTAACTTGCAGGGAAGTGCGCCGCTCCTTTCATCTTTCAGATGAACGATCCGCGGAGGCTTTGCCGATCCCCCCCCGGGGGGCTCATCCAGCAATTGGCCTCCCCGCTTTTTCCCGCCTACAATGCCTCCGTCTTCTCCCCGAACCCGATCCCCTCTTTCTCCAGCTCATCCAAAATCGGGTTGTAAATCCCCGGCTTGATCGGGATGTGAACACCCGGCTCTGTTATCTCGCCCTGCAGGATCATCTTTGTTGCAATGGCAGCCGGGAGCCCAACAGTCCTCGCCATCGCGGTGTACCCGCCCGGTATTCCGTAGGCAATCAAGGTAGAAACAATGTGCTCCTTCCTGCCCTTGTATTTCGCGATGAAGTTGTGCTGAAGGATGATCATGTCTCTCTCATTCTTCTGGTACTGCATCTTCGATTCCATGAGCGAGCAGAGCATGTCAAGGCTGTTGTCGTGCTCCCGTGGCAACGGGATATCAGAGAACAGGCCGAGCCATTCGAGACGTTCCATCTGGTGGGCTGAGCGGTCCAGTCCAAGATGATCGGCTACCTTTTGTTGTATGTGCCCCCCCTCCCCGGCACCGACCAAGTAGGCTGTCAGGTCCTTGAAGGTTTTGCCAGCAAGTTCGGGCATCGGCTCCTCGCTCAGATACCCAATGTCCGCGATGGCCTTCAGTGTCTGGCACCAGCCGGGATATCTGAGGGTACCCCTTAGAATAGTGTCGGTATCCTCGATACCGTAGATTTCCTTGTACGGAAGGCTGTCCCTGTTCGGGTAGGCCTCGAATTCCCCAAGGCCCTCGATGTCCATCATCCTGTAGGAGGCAAAGAGGTCCTTTGATTCGATGTGCACGTCCTTTCCGTCCATCCTGAACTCGGCCGGATTCTTTCCGGCAAGAAGCACGCCTCTTGGGCTCCAGGAGAACTTGTAGCCAAAGGGGTTGGTGTTCGCCTCTGGAGCCGGAAGGCCGCCGCAGAAAGAGGTGAAACTCGCTATTTTTCCCCCTTTTGCCTGGACATTATGGATGATGCGCATGGCGCTCATGTGGTCGATCCCCGGGTCGAGCCCGCACTCGTTTAGCAGGATGATACCCGCATTCTTTGCCTCTTCATCAAGGGCCTTCATGGCATCACTAACATAGCTGGTGGTGACTATATGTTTTCCGTGTCTGAGACAGCATCTGGCAACCTTCACATGATGGGTGTAAGGAAGCAAACTAACTGCAATGTTGTGCTCCTTTACCAGTTCCTTTAGCTTCTCCTCCTGGTCGATGGTGAAGGCCATTGCTTTTCCGTTTGTAGCGTTTCCCACCATCTTTTCTGCCTTGCTCACTGTCCTGGTGGCAACAGTCACCTGGAAATCCGGCTGCCGCAGAAGATATTCCACGAGTGGGGCAGCTACCAATCCTGCGCCGAAGACAACAACTTTCTTCATTCGGTTACCTCCTCTTCCACAAATTGCTGGATGTATTTATAGTCTGGTGTGAGTTCCCCGTGGTAGATGATCACAGCCCTCTTCACCTCTAAGGCCAAATCGAGCCCATCGAATGGCACGGAATAATCCGCGTTGGCAACGGATGGCACGAAGGGATAGAGTGCCTCGCTGAATCGTATCGAGGACTCCCTTGGGAGCTCTGCCGGGAGATTGTCCACGGCCATGATGGTGAGCCCTCGTCCCTGCCCCTTCTCTATGATCGTATCGCGGAAAGGGTCGTAGATAAAGGTAGGATGGCCCGGATCCGTGGAGTGCATGGTCGCTTCGATGGAGCCCTCGTAGTCACAACTGATGTCTCCCACCACCCGAAAAGTCGGGTATTCCTGTGAAGAGTAGAGCTCCTTCACCTGGGCCTTGGTAACCAGTCGAGGATACCGCTTCTCCCAGTAGATGCAGTTCATCAGCGCCGTGAGATGGGGGACGTATTTTGAGAACACGCCCCTGTACTTCTCAGGATGATCGTAGTAGTCCTGAAGATCGAACTCTTCGGATCTTCCTTTCGCGTGCTCCTTAAGCTCGACCATGTGCTCTTCCTTGAACACCACCTTATAGAGGACATTGCTGGAATACTCCCCTTTGTTCTTGAGGTGCTCCACCTCCTCAGGTGATATTTCCTCATGAGGAAGGACATCGAACACCTCCTGGGCGCCCCGGGAGACGTTGCCGTACCCTGCAAATCCCACGATGAGGGGACAGAGCTTCTCTAAAAGTCCTTCCCTGACTATGCGCTCGCCCAGCTCTTTCAGGTGTGCTTTTGCCTCCTTCAGGCCCTGGTAGTCAATGGTCCGCTTCACCTCGGAAAAAGGGGTGGCCGCGGCTTCGTATTCCAGCCTTCTTCCCAGTGCCCAGAGGGTATCGATCATCCCGGCCTGCCCTGCCTCTTTTCCAAAGAAAACCAGTCTTCTCCCTTTTTCATCTGTTATCTTTTCATAGTCTATGAGTGTGCATTTCAGCTCCATCATGCGCCTGAGCATGGGCATGTTGTACTCCTGTCCCTTGATCACATGGGCAAAGAACACATAGGTGTGGCCTTTTCTAAAATACTGCAGGGGGATCTCCTTTACCGCGAACACGACCTGGGCGTCCGGGACGTCCGGAACGATGGTTGCCCCGGCCTCTTTGTATTCTTCGTCCGTGAAGGCACGGTTTGGGGAGTACTGTACCCGGGTCTCTATTCCATGGCCTTCCTTGAGCCCTTTTACCTGCTTGGGTACGATCGGAACCCGCCTTTCCCAGCGGTTCTTGTCCTCTTTTCTTATGCCAATGACATTCATCTGATAGCCTCCTTTCCAATGGGCTCGATGCGAGTGAGGCAAAATAATAAAGATTTCGGGAAGTGGGGGGTCATGAGGGATGGCATTCACGTCATACACAAAGCTTAGCATGCATGTAAAATCCTTGTTCCATAATATATTTATACAATCGCTCCAAAAGATATTTATAACAAAAAACTTTTAAATGAAATCCAGAAATCTACAGGCTGTGATAACCATGAATAAAAATCTTTCAAGCATCGTTGCGATAATCCTTGCAGGCATTGTGGTGCTATCATTACCACTGAGCCTCCCTGTCGAGGGAGCTGATCCTGGACCAAAAGGTGGCTCAGGGGATCATGAAATGGATGGGAACCCCGGAGGGGGTGCCAGCTGGAATGTGATTCACGGCTTTGCAATTCTTAAAAGCGGTGAGAAGATAGACGATAGATTCAATGTTACAATATGTAAGGGTCTGACGTACAAAAATGATGAATGGAAACCGAGCAGGCCCATTTTCGGTACCCTGACCGAAATCCACTGGGATGAAGACGAAACTTTTGAGATCACTAATGAAGACTTTGAGGAGAACAAAGATGATGAGAATAACCTCACATTATACATTTATGGGGAATACAACGACACTTCCAGCCCCGGGGAGCCGGTGCACGAATATGCATATAAACGGATAAACGTCACAAAACCAAACAATCCCCCTGAGCCTGTGGCATGGGTGGCTGTCGATGGAAACTGGACCTGGACAAACCTCAGCAAGGAAAACGATGTCACCTTTATCGTGGAAGGCGGAGAAGGGTTAATCCTCTGGTTCGATGCTTCTCATTCATGGGACCCTGATGGCGACAATATCACCAGGTTTGCATGGGACCTTGACGGGAACAACAAATTTGGAGAATCTGGAGAAACTGAAGAGAATCAGTCAAAACCGGTCACAGCGAGAGAAGAACCCTGGGAACTCGGCCTAAAGGTCTATGACGAGAGAGGAAAGGAATGCACACAATCCCTTGACTTCACCATAAGGATTCAGAGCCCTGAACGCAAGCCGGACCTTACGGTGGGTGAGATAAAACATGAGAATATGAACACGAATAAGCAGAATTATGAGAAAGGGGATGTGATCGTCGTCCAACCAAAGATTAAGAATATCGGAGATAACTCAACCGAGGGCCGAGGGCCCTTCTGGGTTCTCATCGAGTACTCCACCGATGGAGGGGACTCTTACTCAACACTCGCTGATTATAAGATCACTGACGCCATCCCCGGCCCCAGCGGCTTCCGTCTCGGCACCTACAACTGGGACACTGAAGGACAGGAATTCCCTGTGGGACAGTACATCCTCAGGGTTACAGCGGACTACAATAACAGCATTGACGAGGAGGATGAGGATAACAACGATAATACAACCAATATCATAAATCTTGAGGAAAGCCCAACCTCCGGCAGCCCGGACCTTTCCATTGAGAGCGTGAAAGCGGAAAGGACCACGGCCTATATACTCCAGGATGTGAACATTACCGTTACCATCAAGAACGAGGGGAATGGGGATGCCCTAACTGTTGATGTACACTACGAGATAGACGGGGTGTTCATATTATTCGATAGCATTGAACTGGTGCCTGCCGGAGGGAACGCATCCATCACATTCGTGTTCAGCGGGGATGTCGAAAAAGATTACGTCCTGACCTTCAAAGCAAAGGATAACGAGGTCCAGGTGGGAACCACGGAATCCGTTACCATCCAGGTCATGAAAAAAACACACCCCAACGGCAATGGCAACGGAGAAAATGGCAACGGGGATAAGAAAAAAGATGGCGGAGGTTTCATACCCGGATTCGAACTCCTTCCCATGGTGGGTGCTGTCCTGGCCACCGCTCTTCTCTTCGGTATCAGGAAAAGGCACTGATGCCTTCCCTTATTCTTTCTGATTGTGTTATTATTTAGCACAGTAGTAAAAGAAGAATTCCAATATCTTTAAAATATGAGTAGAAGAACTACACGCACGTACCATCAATGAAAATGGGATGATTTCAATGAAGGCATATATGAATATCTTGTTGACCATAGCCATTACCGGCCTGCTGATCCTTGTCCTTCCGGGCGATCTGCAATGGGCAAAGGCAGAGGACAGCGGCGGTACAGACGGCGATGAACCAAAAATAGATGGAAATGCAGGAGGGGGCTTTGACTGGAATGAGGTGCACGGCTTCGTCATCACCGAGGACGGTACAAAGGTTTGTTCGGAGGGTTCAGAGATCACCTTCAATGTTACAATATGCAAGGACAAACCAAAATGGAGGAAAGCCCCAGGGGATGATGAGGAAAAATTTCATCCTGCAGGTCACATATTTGAAGAACTCAATGAGATCTACTGGGATGAGCAGCCTGAACCTTATATTACCATTTCACGTGAGGATTTCGATGAACACAAGGATGACGAGGTGAACCTCACGGTCTACATCCTGGGTGAATATACGCGTGAGGGGCCCAGTGGTGACGAACTCAGGCAGGCGTACAAGGATGCCCTTGTGCAGAGGCCAAATCATGCCCCGATTGCCGTTCCCTGGGTCGTGGACTGCGATGCCGAAGAGAAGGGAAACTGGAGCGGCTGGAGGAATGTTACGGATCCGAGGAATGAGGTCAACGAGGATGGTGAGATGGTCTATTACATCGATGCAGAGGGGCAGAGCGTGATGTTCTATCTCAATGCCTCGGAGTCGTGGGACCCTGATGGTGACAATATCACCGAATATGCATGGGACCTGGATGGAAACAGTGAATTCGGGGAAGTAACCAGGGAGAAAAAGATGAACACAACCGTCTATCTTGGCAAGGGGCATCACACCCTGGGCCTCATGGTAGCAGACGGGATCAAACATTCCAAGATCGTTGACATCAAGTTTTTCATCCGTATCCCCATAAGCTATCCCGACCTCATTGTTGACGATATTGGCATTGACAATCTGAATGGACTGGATGTATTCGAGAAGGGCGACAGGGCCAATATTGTCGCTTATGTGAAGAATTTAGGGGACAACGAGAGCTCGGGGAGTTTTGAGGTGTACTTCGAGTACAGGTTTGTGGATACCAATGATGACTACGAATATCTGGGCACCGCAAGGGCTGAGGAAACAATATATGTCAGTGGAATCCTGCCGATCCAGTGCGAGTGGAATACAGAAAGCGAGGAGTTCATACCAGGTAACTACACCTTCAGGGCCACCGCGGATTACAGTGAAGAGGTGTATGAGCAGGATGAGCACAACAACTATTTCGAGAGCTATAAGATAACCCTTGAGCCAGAAGGAGGAGATACCGGCACCCCCATACTTTCGATCCAGGAAGTCGCACTCTCTGCTGATAAGGCCCAGGTGAATGACGTGGTTTACATTAACGTCACCATCAGGAATGATGGGGACGGGAAAGCTAAATATGTGGATATCTATTTCTATATCGATGGCGTGCTTACCACTGAGCCTGGTATTCCGGCTGGATACATAGATGATCTGGGAGCCGGCAGTGAGAAAACCCAGCTCTTCGTTTTCTCGGGGGATTCCGAAGGACTCCATAGACTGAAATTCGAGATATGGTATCGTTCCCAGGTGGTGGATACCAGCGATACCTACACCGTTGACGTCTGGGCAATAGAACCCCCTAATGGAAATAATCAACCTCCCGAGAATAACGAGTCTAACGAAGAGGGCATAAGCGAAATGCTGCCGATCATCATAGCGGTGGTTGTCATTGGAGGCGGACTCGGAGGAGCCGGCTTCTTCTTCATGAGGAAGAGGGAGGAGGACGTCTGGTAAGAGGATGAAATGATGCCCGAGGATGAGAAAGAGGTCTGCGAGATAAAGGATTGTGACAATGAGGTGGTACGCTCGATCTCCACCGGGAACCTGCTCAAGAGTCTCCCGAAAGTGAGGGTGGCAGACGAGAGAAAGAAGCGGACACACATCTGCAAGGAGCACTACAAGCAATTCAAGAAGGCAACAAAGGAAGAAAGGAAACTCCAGAGAATGGGGTGGTAGACCACGGACAGTATCCGACGGGTCCCTACTCCAAGAAAAGGCAGGCTTATCGACACCGATATCTCCTCCCCTCCCTGGGTCATGGCCCTTGATGAGACCTTCCTTGACCTGGCCAGCTCCGGGGGGGATTATCCCGCGATACTTCATTTTTATAGAAAGAGGCCAAGCATATCCTTAGGGTATTTCCAGTCCGCAGAAGAAGAGGTGGACCTCGAGGTATGTGACCGCGATGGGGTGGGGATCTTTAGAAGAACGAGCGGTGGAGGAGCGATCTTCGAGGATGAGAACCAGCTTATCTACGGGCTTGTTCTTCCGGATCCCGGCATCTATGGTGTCCCAAATGCAACCATAGATTCTTTTGGCTTCATCAATCGTGCGCTTATCCTAACACTTGCAGATTTCGGGCTTTCTGCGGAGTTTGTGCCAGTCAACGATGTGCTGGTCCATGGAAAAAAGATATCAGGGTGCGCACAAACACGGAGGAAAGGCGCACTCCTGCAGCATGGTACATTGATCCTTGATCACGATCCATCGGTCATGTTTCGATATCTTAAGGTGGACCCGGGAAAGCTCAAAGCAAAAGGACTTACCGATGCAGAGGAAAGGGTCACATCCCTCAAGAGGGAACTGGGCAAAACGCCCGATCCCTATATGGTAAAGGAAGGACTCGATAAGGGTTTTTCCCGGATGCTCGGAATAGAGTTTTCCCCGTCCGAGCTTACCGGCGAGGAGAGGGAAAGAGCAAAAAAGCTTTGTGAGGAGAGGTACTCAAGGAATGAATGGAACTTCATGAGATAATGAATGGAACTTCATGCGATGATGAATGGAACTTCATGAGATAATGAATGGAACTTCATGAGATAATGAATGGAACTTCATGAGATAATGAATGGAACTTCATGGACGATGAATGGAACTTCATAAGATGATGAATGGAACTTCATGAGATGATGAATGGAACTTCATAAGATGATGAATGGAGCTTCATAAGATGATGAATGGAACTTCATAAGATGAATTAAGGTTCTAATCAGTATCTTCTCATCTTTCCCACGGCATCCGTTTATCAAGAAAAGTGG
>DAOVMN010000454.1 GCA_030630685.1 Thermoplasmata archaeon
AAACTGCAAGAGAAACCGGCGCTGCATCAAGACTGTTCGGATACTTTCTTACTTGGATGCAAGAGAAGACTAACTCAGTGTTTATTTTTGCCACGGCAAATCGGCTTACTGACTTACCTCCGGAATTGCTACAGCGCTTTGAAACGATTTGGTTTGCGGACTTTCCGAATGAGGGTGAACGCTACGAAATCTGGAAGTCGCTACTAAAGAAGTATAATAGTGCTAAGCTGTTTAGTGAGGAGGAACTCACTAATCTTATTGATCTCACCAAAGGTTTCAGTGGACGAGAGATAGCGCAGGCATTAAGAGAAGCGAGGAGCAAAGCATATATTGAAGATAGAGAACTGCAAAGGGAAGATATTATAGAGGTCTGTGAGCAGATGGAACCTGTTCGTTCCCCCAAGCTTAAAGAAATAAAAGGAAAAGCACGAGAAATTGGGGGAAAGGATGCTTCTTCAGGATTTCGGGTCAAGGAGCTCGAAAAATGATGGAAGAAATCCAAAAATGTAGGGCAAGTAACTATTCCCATGAATGAGCGGGTAGGCGGATAGGTAACATGGAAACCCTTGACCAAGAAGTGGCTGCATGGACCCGCCGAAGGAATGGCAATGAAAGGAAGATCGACTGGAAGTTCACGAAGGAAAAGGCTGAGGAGAAACGGTCTAATCGTCCGACTCAACAATCTTACAATCGGGGGACTAAATCCCTCCCCAACACAGCACGAGAACCCCTAAGAACAATCCGTACAGAACAAGGAGCCCCACACCGCTCCATCTGGGCATCTTAGTCCTCACAAGCAGCACGCAAATGATAGTAAAGAGAAAGAGGAAAGGCATCGAGAAGTTGAACTCATCTCCTTCTACACCTATGGGCCTGATCATGGAAGCAGTGCCCAGCACCAGGAGAATGTTGATAATATTGCTCCCGATGACATTCCCCACGGAGATCCCGTGCTTTTTCTTGAGAGCGGCAGAAACCGAACTGGCCAGTTCCGGAAGAGAGGTACCTATCGAGACAATCGTGAGACCGATAATAAAACTCGAAATCCCCACCATCTCTGCCACATCCACAGCGGATTCCACCAGATAATGCGCTCCAACGAGCACCATGGCTGCCCCGGCACCAACCATCAGCCATTCCTTCCGTAGGGGTGCTTTCAATACCGCCTTTTCATCCAGTTTTGTTAGCCTATCCGAATCGAATGTGTGCCTTTTGATCAGGTAATAGATGAATACCCCATAGATGACAAGGAATACGGCCCCATCGACTCTACCGAGCTCGCCATCCAGCATAACCAGGGCAAGAAGGGTGGTGATCCCCAGGAGGAATACCCCGTCCATGAGGCTTTTTCTGGGGGAGGTAACGGGCATGATAATAATTGCAATACCGAGGACAAGGCCGATATTTGCAATATTCGAGCCTATCACACTCCCGATTGCGATACCTTCGACCCCGTGCAGGGCTGCCGTGTCTGAAAGCGCAAGCTCAGGGATGGAAGTGGCGAAAGCTACCAGGGTAAGGCCGATCATGTGTTCGCTCACCCCTTTCCTCATGGCTATTGTGGCGGCTCCGTCGATAAAGATATCAGAACCTTTCACCAGCATAGCGAAGGAGACTATGAACACGAAGATGAGGTATCCCAGGAAAACGATGTCCATGCGATTAGCGAACCTGATTGTGTTGTTTAAATTTTTGGTTGTCCCAGATTCGAACATATCCGCTCTGTCTTCTGCAAAATCATATAAAAAAAGTGGTTGACAGCGAACCAAGGCTGCATCGCTCCCTTAAGGCATACTTCCTCGCAAACCTGCCGAAGCAGGCAAAAGCGGCTGGTATACCAGGAGCAAGAGCCAGGGCCTCTGATGAGGCTAGGCTTCCCGTGGGCTCGCGCACCACAGTACCACAAAGTACGCAGGTGGTCTTAACTGCCGGGTTCGGGATGGGACCGGGTGTTCTCCACCGCCATGGCCGTCAACCGCCGGCCACCACTCAGATAAATTATTTAAAGATTTTGACTCCTGTGCGCTCATGTTCGATTACCGGCTGTT
>DAOVMN010000446.1 GCA_030630685.1 Thermoplasmata archaeon
GACCCTCCTCCTCCAAGCCTTTCCAGCCATATTCGTTTTCGGCCGCAGAGGCGACCGAAAGGTGCGGTGATGGGTCACCGGCTACTGAATTGGTGAATTCGCCGGCCTTGCAAACTTCAATGACTAACAGCCGCCGCTGGCTGGGAATTTGTAACCATTCATCGGCAAAAAAATCATGCCACAATATCACGTTTCGCAGGTAGCTGCCATGAGCAGCGACGAACAGGAAAACGATGTCGTTCTCATCGGCGCTCTCTTCCAGCCAGTCCAGTTCGGCCTGAAGAGTCTCTCGGTTGAACTCACGCAGATCGTGGATGTGGTCGGGATTCCAGCCCGAATTCTCAAGCACCTGGCGCATCAGGATAATATCGATGTAATCCACCAACATATCGCCCAAGTTCAGGCCTTGATAATAATCTTTCTCAGCCAGGACTGCCCACCCCTCTACCGCGTTGCGCGGATGGATCTCAAAATCTCTTTCTATTTCTTCGTCCATTGCGATCTCAAATTTGAACCTTTCATTCACCCTGCATCCAACTGAGCAATCTGCACTTTCCCAATAAGTTGCTTCAACTTCATAACCTCCTGGAGGTAAACTAAAAACAGCGCATCCATCTACAACCTGTGTTGTTAGGTTATCGACAATTCCCTTTTCATCCCAAAACGTAATCTCGCCATCCACCAACTCTCCCGCATAATAGGTACAGCCCTTGAGGGTCCCATAAGGTTTGAGGGTCCAGGTTGGTTTCGGAGTAGAGGTAGGGGGTGCTTCCGGAGTAGAGGTGGGGGGTGCTTCCGGAGTCGCTGCGGTGCAGCTACTGAGCAGAATAGAAAGTAAAATGATGGCGATAAACAGATTCCTCATGACCAATCCTCCTTGTGAACATATTAATTTGTCATTGAAGAACACCCGCCTCCCTATCACTTGCGGGTATGTAATGTGTAATACGGAGGAGGAAATTGCTAAAAATAATTGAAGAAATGATAAATGGAAAGGTGTATCCCACTTTTAAAACGGAATAAGTTAGCAAAAACCTTTCTTCTATTGACGGGAAAAAAAGAACAATACCCAGGCACCAATAGTATTGTTCATCATTTGTCGGCTTTGTTAGTGGTATCGATTATTAGTTCTTTCTTTACCTGATTATTCCAATATGATCTTAGCATATTTAATTAACTGTTTCAATGATGTGGATTATGTAAATATCCTTGTAATTTGATTCGGTGGATTGACAAGAATTGGTACTTCTTGTCCTTTATTGTTCGCAACTAACCTATCCATATTATGTTGATTTGGAATATCCTCATCATGAAAAATGTACTGATTCAAAAAATCGCCAAAGTGAGAGAGCGTTATCCTCTCGTTCTCGTATTCCCCTGTGCTCTTGCACAGGGATTGGACGATGGCGGAGTGGAAACCGCTTCGCCCTTAATCCCAACGCAAGAGCGGTGGAGTAAATCCGCACGAGTTAAGAAAAATCCACTCATTTCGAGGGGATTCGCTTTGCGTGTGGGCGATATTAGACATAAGCGGGAAGGGAAAAATCGAACCCCCCTCTCCGCAATACCAACACAGGAGTGTTGGGGCATATCGAGCCGGCGTTGCCGTTCCCCTCGAATTTTGGATGTACATCACCATTCGCGGGAGAATTTCACGATACATAAAATATCTAAATAACATCTACCATCAAGCCAAATATTACGCCTCTAATATTCAGTATATTGGAACGAATATTGAATCCAGTATATGAAGTCATAACAGATAAAATAATAATCTTCGATAAAAAACTTTACATGTTCTTTAAGTTCCCTTTATTGATGCTTTATTTCTTATTGATACACTCCTTCATGTATTCTGAGGCATCGATGCATGAGAAATGATAAGGGAGAGTGAAAATGAATAGATCAGTGAGAATTGCCTTA
This sequence comes from Thermoplasmata archaeon, assembly GCA_030630685.1. Lineage (GTDB taxonomy): Archaea > Thermoplasmatota > DAOVMN01 > DAOVMN01 > DAOVMN01 > DAOVMN01. The sequence continues at coordinate 1,924 of DAOVMN010000446.1, forward strand.
GCAACCATCGTAATTTTAATAATTGGTTGTGGATTAGTGTATTCGGGGATAATAATTGGGAGGTCCGCTTGGATTCCTCATTACGGAAGTATAAATTCGCAAGGAATGAGGATGCCTTTCATGGGTAGCTCCGAATATTGTGCACACTCAAACAACTTCGGTAACCATATGATGGGTGGGCACCGGATGATGGGGGAATACTACTTTAATTCAGGAGATGATATTCAAC
>DAOVMN010000182.1 GCA_030630685.1 Thermoplasmata archaeon
ACCCTTTACACCAGGGCTTGGGGAGATGGAATCGATGTGTGCCCGTGGTTTACCCTTTATAATGAGCTGCTCGGTCCAATTTGTCCAGTTGCTCCAGACTCCGTAATTATCCTGAACCCGCAAGGAGATGGAATGGGTGCCGTTGGAGAGATTCGAACAGAAGAAATCCGCCTCTGTCCCAAATACACCATCTATGCTACTGTTCCACTGGTACCCCTGGATGGTTCCGTCAGAATCGTTGCCATGCCCTGAGAAATGAATATCCTCTATATCCAGTGCAGGGTTAGGAGAAATCGTGTCTATAAATGCAGTGGGTTTTAGCGTGATAATAAGCGTTTCTAATGCTTCATCACTCCAATATCCATCATTGTCCTGCACCCGTAGCGTGATGTTGTGCTGGCCAAGTGAGAGATTAGAGCAGGTGAAATTAGCTTCTGTGCCGTTGTGTATCTCTCCATCGATGCTTGAATTCCAGACATAACGCACAATCGAGCCGTCGTCTGTCCCGTGACCCTTGAGGGTCGTATTCTCGTTTTTCACAGAAGGACTCGGGGTGATTGAATCAATGTGTGCAGTGGGCCGGATAAAATTCAGTTTAAATACAAAAACATCGCTGTTACCATTACGCGAATCATCAAAACAACCGGCAGTTGTTGGAAAATCTGATGACCATGTCAAGCCGGTTACAACGGCGCATCCCTCGGAGTCCAGCGCAATACCAGAACCATAATCAGAACCCTGTCCACCGACAAATGTGGAATATTCAAGGCCCGAACCATCCGCATTCAGTTTGAACACAAATACATCATTGTTCCCATTGTGCGAATCATCGTAACATCCGGGAGTTGTAGGGAAGTTTGAGGATTTGGTTCCCCCGGTTACAACGGCACATCTCTCGGAGTCCAGCGCGATACTGCCGACATCATCTGCGTCCCCCCCACCGACAAATGTAGAATATTCAAGGCCCGAACCATTTGAACTCAGTTTGAGCACAAAGACATCATTACCCCCATTATACGAATCGTCGTAACACCCGGTCGTGGTGGGGAAATCCGAGGAGGGGGTATAACCGGTAACAACGGCGCATCCCTTTGAGTCCAGCGCAATACTACGGGCGCTATCATAATCGCCTCCGCCGACATAGGTGGAATAGACAAGTGATGAACCGTCCGAGCTCAGTTTGAAAACAAAGGCATCACTTTGCCCATTATGTGAATTATCGTAACATCCGGGAGTTGTAGGGAAATCCGAGGATCGCGTGAAGCCGGTGCCAACGGCGCATCCCTGTGAGTCAAGTGCAATACCGTAGCCATAATCATAATCGCCTCCGCCGACATAGGTGGAATAGACAAGTGATGAACCGTCCGAGCTCAGTTTGAAAACAAAGACATCATTGTTCCCATTGTATGAGTCATCATAACAACCTTCTGTTGTGGGGAAATCCGAGGACCATGTGATGCCGGTCACGACAGCGCATCCATGTGAATCCAGTGCGATGCCGTAGGCGCAATCATAATTGCCACCGCCCACAAAGGTGGAATAGACAAGTGATGAACCGTCCGAATTCAGTTTGAACGCAAAGACCTCTTGGTTCCCATTGTATGAGTCATCGTAACATCCGGTTGTTGTGGGAAAATCCGAGGACTCTGTCTCGCCGGTTACAACGGTGCATCCCTCCGAGTCCAGTGCAATACCAAGGCCCTGTTCGTCATCACCTCCCCCTACAAATGTGGAATAGACAAGGCCTGAACCATTTGAACTCAGTTTGAACACAAAGGCATCTCCGCTTCCATTATACGAGTCGTCGTAACACCCGGCTGTTGTGGGGAAATCCGAGGAGTGTGTCACACCGGTCACGACGGCGCATCCCTCCGAGTCCAGTGCGACACTCCTACCTTTATCCTCACCACTTCCTCCAACAAAAGTAGAATAAATCAATGGGTCAATCACAAGTTTGGTTGATGGGTCATAGTTACCAATTTTAAAGCCCACCAATCTGCCTTCTGTCCAGTACTGGCAAGAGACTTCTACCATTTTCCCGTCCTTTACCTGGTAACTTAAAGGTGCTTCTTCCACCAATTCACCCGCTGGGGTTGCGAGATGGAGATTCCCCCGACTATCAATATGAATAGCATCAATACCCTCGTAAGAATAACGAATCTCTTTAGGATCCGCGCCGGGTGAGACAATAAAATCGTACTTCAGTCCCTTTTCCTCAGTGTAGAACACAAGGTCGATCCCATCGTAGAGCCCCTCGTAAACAACCTTCCTGTAGTTCGCTACATTGGTCCTCCACATCGAGGAATCGTTCCCAAGGAAAAAATTACTTCGGTGCGGGAGCTCCTCCTCCCCCACCGGGGCCACGGGATTAGAGTCCTCAAAATTCACCCTTACCACGCTGGTCAGGTTGTCCTCGTCGGTCATTTTCATGAGGTATCCGCTCTCGACAAAACCGATGGAGCAGTCTGAGGCAGCATAAACAAACCGCACCTCGGGATTCTCGATCTGCCCTTGATTTTCAGTGAACCAGCCTTTCATTGATGACAGACTCCTCTGGACTTCTGCGGGATTTCCAACACCCATTTCCTGGATATCCTTTGCACCTTCCTTCCCGGATACCATTAGGGGAGCAGATGCCAGCAGTGTAATAAGCACAATGACTGCAAATACTTTTCTCACGGACATATCAATCGCCAGAAATCGGGAAGGGAATCAGGTAATTAAAACTTTTGTAGCTAAAAGTTGTTGAGACCTTTCCTCGCCTCTCCTACTGCCCCCGATTTCCACCGACTTTCGGAGATACTGTCGAATAGATAAAAATATATAGATGCTGTAACCTCGATCTACTATGAGCATTACAAAGCATCACAGTGTAGAGCTCTCACTCACGGACGAGGAACTAACAGAGCTGGAAGCAGCCTCCAGAATTTTGAAAACAAAGCCGGACAATCTGGCAGTTAGGCTCCTTCATGAATTTCTTGCTAAAACCAGGAGCTATCAAAAAGACCCCATCTGGGATTTTGTCGGCAGCGGCTCCAGCAGGCGTGAAGATTGGAGTACGAACCACACCCGGAGGATGGTGTCAGGGAGATGATGGTCGTAGTCGATACCAGCGCCTTGATCGCTCTTCTTGAACCACGGGACCAATATCACGAAGCAGCAGTAGAGGCATTGAAACTCTTGCTTATCGAGGGGGCTACCCTCGTAGTGCCTCATTCTATAATCACGGAATTTTATGACAATCTTGTATCCGAGTATGGGAAAAGAAGAGCCGTTCAGAAAGTGGAAAAGTTAGAACAAAGCCAGGTCATCAGCATTATTTTTGAGACCGTGGATGAACTCAACCTTGCCAGAGAACTTTTCATGAAATATGATGATGTGGATGTCAGTCTTACCGATTGCATCGTGTTTGCAATCATGGAACGGAGGAGGTTGAAGCGGGTTTTCACCTTTGACTCTCATTTTTGGATTAGAGAACTGGAAGTTGTTCCATGACTGTTCTCTTTTCCTTCCGAGTGTTGTTGGCTCAGTCACCATCTGTTATCGCCTCCCGGAGATAGTCGCACTATTCCCCACCTCACCACCACCCTTTTTCCACCACAACCTATTTAATACCCCTTCAAAGACCACCCGTATGATATCACGATTCGCACCCAAACCGGGAAAGGAAGACCCGCAGAAACGCATCGCGGGAACGGAGGCCGCCAGCTATGTCAGGGACGGGATGGTTGTCGGCCTCGGCACAGGTACAACAGTCTATTACACCATCCGCACGCTCGGGCAGAAAATAAAAGAGGAGGACCTAAACATCCTTGGAATTCCCACCTCGCTGGATACCCGCAACCACGCACTGAGCCTGGGCATCCCGCTGACCGATCTTGACAAGCATCCCGTGATCGATCTGACCATCGACGGTGCGGACGAGGTGGACCCTGCGCTCAACCTAATTAAAGGCCTGGGAGGGGCCTTGCTCATGGAGAAGATCGTGGCCTCCGCCACGAAGATGGAGATCATCGTCGTGGACCCGGGGAAGTTAGTGAAGTGCCTTGGAAGGGGTAAGCTCCCGGTTGAGGTCCTGAGGTTCGGGCATCGTTCGACAGCCCGGAGGCTCGATCACCTTGGACTGAAGCCATCCCTTCGATTCGACGCTCGGAATACCCCCTTCATCACGGACAACAACAACCTTATCCTGGACTGCCTTCCCGGGGAGATGGAGGGCCCTGCAGAGATGGAAAGGAACATTAATACCATTCCCGGCGTGGTGGAGAACGGCCTATTCATTGGCCTGACGGACCTTGTTATCGTGGGAGAGGAGAACGGCCCTAAAACCCTGAAGCGGGGAGAGGACTGATGGATCTTTATTACATAATCCTGAGAGTAATCGTATTCACCTCGATCGGCCTGCTTCTCTACGGCTGGAGGGATAGAAATACAAAAGGCCACAGGATCACAATGATCGGCTGGTCTCTCTTCAGCCTTTATTGGCTCCTGATGATACCGCATTACCTTGATAAAGGGGAGGGGGTGAATGCTGCCTACTGCCTCCTTGGTTTCCCGTTATTCCTTTTTCTTATCTGCCATGAGGGCCTGAGTATAAAGTGGGGGGATGATCCTTCCTCTCTAAGCTTCATGGCCGGGACGGTGGGGATATCCGCGGGCATGTACTTCCTTATCGATACCTTCCCATGGGTAGCGGCCTTCTTTGTCTGGACCACTGCATTTTTCTCGGCCGGATTCCTTTCCGCCCTTGGATACGAGGCACATGTCGGGGGGGTGCATTACGGAGAGATCATTCGGGTCCCTATCTATCACGGGGACCAGCAGGAGATCTCCATAATCCTCGCCTGCACCGCGATCCAGAGCATAGTCATTTTCATTGCTGCAATCTGGACCACAAAGGCGGACAGGGATCGAAAGTGGAAGGCCTTCCTTTACACAGTGCCTGTGATTATTGTCCTGAACATCGTGCGTATGGCTGCGGTCATCTATCTTGTTTACGAAGGAATTACAGATTTCAATACTGCACACAACTACCTTTCAAGAATGGGGAGCATGCTCGTGCTCATTGTCTTGGCGTTCTACATGTTCGATATCCTTCCCGAGCTCCATGATAATATTATCGGCATCCCTGGGCTGGTCAAGAGGAAAGGACCGGTGGCAAAGAAGGCTGGTGGGGCAACCGATTCCTCTCCTGAGATGGAAGGAAAAAGAACCATAGCAATAAAAACAGCTTATTTTAAAATTAATCTGTTACTTTATTTAGTCATAATATTCACCCTTATCTTTATAATAACAGATAGCTTTTTTATTAATATTGGTGATGACATTCACG
>DAOVMN010000339.1 GCA_030630685.1 Thermoplasmata archaeon
AACACCCCCTGACCCCCCACCCTCATTCTTTACAGTGAGGTTCAGGGTCTGAGTTTCTGAATAGTTCTGCCCATCGTAGGCTCGAACCCGGATAAGGCAGCTTGCATCCTTCAACTCCCGGGTGTCAAACTGGAAATTCCAGGAGGAAGCGTTTGTGATTCTGAACCATTCTCCTCCATTGATGCTGATTTCCACGGAGGCGCTGTTGCCTTCGGGGTCGTAAACTGTGCCTCTAATGGAAACAATACCGGAAATCTCGCTATTATTTTCGGGGGACAGGATGGTCAGAACAGGGAGCTGGTTTTCTGGGGGTGTTGGAAGGATGGTTAGATCAGAAGAGGCCTCCTCGCTCCAGACCCCGAAATCGTCCTTAACCCTAAAGTAGATCGTATGATAACCAGGGGAGAGTCTGGAGGTAATGAAGGTGGGTGAGGCACCGTTGTAGAGTTCATTGCCGAGATTTGAGCGCCAGTAATACCTCACAATCGAGCCATCGTCGGTGCCGTGGCCAGAGAAGGTTATGATTTGTCCCTCGATTCCTGGGTTTGGATTTATCGAATCGATGAATGCAAGTGGGATTTTATTAGCCGATGGATTGGTAAGGAGCCAGGGGTGGAAATCGACATAATCCGTGACATTGTCTCCTTTTCCAGTGGGATTTTTGGTTGGGTGGTATGGTCCGGAGTTGTCACCCCACCAGTTGTGGGTTGCGTTTATTGTGTAGCCGTTGCTATCTCTGGCATCAATGCCGTGATCCACGTTGTTGAAGATGTTGTTGTAGTGGGCTGCATTGTTTTGGGAAGAGTATTTCAAATAAATACCAATATTATTTCCTGATACAGTGTTGTATGAGAGGCTGTTATTGTCGGAGTCGTTTAGGTTGATGCCATTGTCATTGTTCTCACTTGTGTTGTTGGTGATGGTGTTGTTGTCGGAGTACCTGAGGCGGATGCCGTAATCGTTGTTCTCGATTGTGTTGTTGTTTAAGATGTTGTCGTTAGAACGCTGGAGGTAGATTCCCCTGTCATCGTTATCCAAGCAGGTGTTATTGAAGAGTGTGTTGTTATTGGAGTTATAGAGTCTGATACCCCAAGAACCGGTATTGGTGCAGGTGTTATTTGTGAGCGTGTTGCCGTTGGAGTATCGGATGGTGATGCCTGCGGAGTTGTTAGAGCAGGTGTTGTTCGAGATTGTATTATTATCACATCCATCGAGATCGATACCACTATCACCATTGTTCAAACAGGTGGTGTTGGATATAGTGCTGTAATTGGTTCTCCCGAGACAGATACCACAATGCCCATTGTTCGAGCAGATGGTGTTGGTTATGGTACAGAAATCGGAATCCCTTAGAAAGACACCATGCCAGCCATTGTTCGAACAGTTGTTTTCAAATATCTTCACATTGTCCGAGTGGTAAATCCTTATTGCTGCATCCTCATAGGTATAATTTATTCCACATCCTGTCAGCGTAAACCCACTTACATTACACCAATCACCCTCAATCTTAACCACACTCCCTTCCCCACCAGCGTCAATCGTCGTTACATCAGAACCGTTCCCGATCAAGCTAACTGTTTTGTTCACTACTACATTTTCATAATAGGTGCCATTGAAAACATAAATCGTACCCCCTTCAGGGACATCGTCAATCGCATCCTGAATCTTATTGAACGGTTTTTTCATTGAGCCGTCACCCCCATCCTGGGCGTCGTCGTCAACGTATTTGGTGAGGAATGCGTATTTCCCGAGCCACGGGTCAAATTCCACATAATCTGTAACATTGTCCCCCTTCCCATCTGAGTTGTTTACTGGATGGTAAGGACCGGAGGCATCACCCCACCAGTTGTTCTCCGCATTTATTGTGTAACCGTCATTATTAGTGGCGTTGATGCCGTAATCGGTGTTGTTGAAGATGTTGTTGTAATGGGCTATGTTGTTCATGGAAGAGCCATAAAGGAGGATTCCATCGTTATTTCCAAAGAGGGTGTTGTTGGAGAATATGTTGGAGGTGGAGTCAGAAAGCCGGATGCCATCGTTGTAGTTGTTAGAACAGGTGTTGTTCATGAGTGTGTTGTGGTTGGACTCAAAAAGGCATATACCGGAGCCATCGTTGTTTGAGCATGTGTTGTTATCGAGTGTATTGTTATCGGATACATCAAGACATATTCCGTGGTCGTTCGAGTAGTAAGTATTACGGGATAGTGTGTTGTTACTGGATTCGTAGAGATAGATGCCGTAGTTGTTGTTAGAAAAGTTATTCTCAAAGACCCGGGTGTGGTTGGATTCTATCCATATTCCCACATCACACCATATCACCCCGAAGCCGCTCATATTACACCCGTCGGCTTCAATCTGTACCATATCTCCACCTCTGTCTATCAATCCATCAATGATGGTGTTCGCACTTCCATTCCCCACCAAACTCAGCGTCTTATTCACAACCACACTGTAAGAATAGGTGCCCTCGTAAACTCGAATGGTATCCCCATCCTCAGCAGCATCGACGGCGTCCTGTATCTTCGTGTAATTTGCTCCCCCACTATCGTCCACCGTGATGGTGCGCCCCTCTCCTCCAATTGCGGTAACAAGCACGAAGACCAGGGTCACCAGTGCTACAAGGCCCAACAAATACAGGAATACGTTAATGTGTTTGAAATTATGGTGAACCTTCGGATTTTCAGTTCTATTCATATTCAAAGTGTAAGAGATAACCTCCTATAAATACATATTGTAAAACCCCCTTGCCAATCTGGAATTTCTTGGGGCATATCTGAATTTGCTCAATGCTGCAGATCATTTTTTCCATCTTCATAGACACGATAGTTCTTCATTGCAACATGCAGGGTATCCACAGCGAGCTTGGCACAGTGCAGGTTCTCATGGGTGCATTCCCATTTTATGGGTAATTGAGAATCTCATTAACAACCGGGACTTTGTGATGAGAATGGAATTCTAACCGCCTTAACGACCTCTTCGAGGTCATCCGGAAGTCGGAACTTTCGGTTCCTCCTGCCTTATCGAGTTCTTCGGACTCATCCGGCAATCACACCCTTCGGGTGCTCATGCCTTATCGAGCCCTGCGGGCTCAAACGGAGTAAGAACAAGTTCTTACACCTTGACGGTCTGGATTGTAGAACGCGG
>DAOVMN010000058.1 GCA_030630685.1 Thermoplasmata archaeon
AGATTGGGGTATGAAACTATTTTGTGGTCAGGATCGGTATCCCACTGGAAAGGAAATTGTCCTTTCCAGATTGAGAGTTTACATTTTTATGTGGTTGACAATATCTAAATTCTTATTCACTATGTTGCGACATAGTCCCCAAAACCTGCGGGCTTGGAGGCAATAGTTTTTTATCGATGAACCGGAACAGCCCACTCCACTTATCGAGGGATTTCATGCCGGAATCAGAATACGAGCATCTTCAGGAGGAGATCAGGGGACTTGTGATCGAACCCAAGATTCAAGCATTCGAAAGCAAGTATGGAGATAAAGACTACCATATTCGTCTAAAGTTTGATGAGTTCACCTGTCTCTGCCCAAGGACAGGACTCCCGGATTTCGCCACGATCCTCATAGATTATGTACCAGACAAGTTAATCGCGGAATCCAGGTCCCTGAAATTCTACCTCAACGCCTACCGGAATGTGGGTATCTTCAACGAGCACGTGGTGAACAAGATCCTCGAGGATCTTGTGGAGGCCTGCAGACCCAGGTTCGTGGAGGTCATCGGGAGATTCAATCTCAGGGGTGGTATCGGGATAACCGTGAGTGCGTCCCACGGGGATGAATCCCTCCGCAGGATTTTTGAATAGGCCCGGGCTTCCAATTTATTCGGCGACCAGCAAAACATTTAATAAGAATGGTGCTTTACCACATCCCATGAAAGGACGTTCACTTATTACCCTCGCCATAATCCTCGCGGCATTCATGGCAATGGGGTGTGATGATGATTCGGACAATGAGGCACCGGAAGCCTCCCTGACCCTAAGACCAAACCTTGCGTGGATCTATGATAACACCACCTCAACCGAAAATCCAGAGATAACCTTCAATGCCACAGCCTCCAGGGACCCGGACGGGGAGATCACGAACTATCACTACGATTTCGGAGAGGGGAATTCCATGAACCTGAGCGACAACACCACGAAGCGCACCTATGAAAACGGCGGATGTTACACCACCGGTCTCACAGTCTCAGACAATGACGGTGCGGAGGACAGGACCACACGACTGCTCACAATAAACTACCAGTATTATCGAGAAGGCCAGCCTCTAAGCGCGGCCGGTGATGACTCGAGGGAGCATCCCTTCCAGGTCTCCGGACTTTACCCAAACACCGGGCAGATCGAGGTGAATGTGACAAGCGATCTTGGCAGCTCTTCGGTGAATGTAACAGTTTACAATTCTACGGGAGAGGTGGTGAAGAATCGTAAGGAGGAAAACATCCAGGATAATGCTCTCATCGAGATCACGCTTGCGAGATCTGATTTTTCAGATTACAAGTACGGAGAATGGAGGGTAAAGGTCGAGTGCGAGAACGGGAATATCCATTATGATATCACGGTTCAGGTGAGGTACAAGAAATAACCCTTAAATTGCGTTATCAGAAACGTAGTATCAAAGAAGAATACCGAAAAACACTTAATAAAAGACCGTGCCTTAATCGATAATAAACAGAGGTGAAGTTCCATGAAAGGCCATCGATCTCTCCTTGTTATTTCCCTTACTATCATCGTCTTAGGGGCTGCAGGATGCTTTGATGACGATGAGGAAAATCATCCCCCCGCGGCCAAGGCCGGACCGGACCAGACCGTTAGTCTTGTAGATAACCGGGCAGAGGTCCATTTTTCTGCAGCCTCTTCCTCGGACGAGGATGGGGACGAACTGAGCTATGTCTGGGACTTCGATGCCAGTGACGGGGACAATGACGTGGATTCCACTGAAGAGGCCCCTACCCATTACTACTATTCCACAGGCACCTACACAGTCACACTTTGGGTGAGCGATGGGAAAGTATCCTCCAGGGACAGCATGATCGTGACCGTGGTAAGGCCCCCGGGAAATGTGAAGGCAAGGATCTCTACGGACGACAACCTGAACGATGTTGTTCACGAGGGAGAGAAGAAAACTATTCATTTCGATGGCTCGGAATCCTCAACAAAGGAAGGGGCCCTCACTGATTATGATTGGGATTACAACTATACCGCGGATGGATTCGATGTGGACGAAAGCGGCGAGGAGGTGGAACCCGAATTCGAATCCGGGAAATATCTCGTTGCTCTTAGAGTAACGAATGACACCGGAGAAACGGATATAGACACCATGACAGTGAAGATGAACTACAACATGACCTACAATGATGAGCTCGAAAATAAAGAATCACATGACTACCCCCTTCCGTTGAATACTGAGGATGCTTATTATCTCCGGGTCTATCTGGTGTCCGACAACAGCGAAAACGATCAAAGGGACCTGGACATCTACCTTTATTATCCAAACGGGACCGAGGCCAACAATACAAGTGATGTGGATCAGGGCAGGGAGGAGATCCGATACGACCGAAATGGCGAATACAGAGACAGATTGAAGGTCCTGGGAGAGTGGACTGTTAAGATCAAGCATGAAGGATACATTTCATGTGAATACGACCTCTACATTGATGTGGTCTACCATTCCTGAGGGGTGATGGAATATCCTCCAACAAGGTTGCCCTCTTCATTGCACGGAAGGATATTTTTCAGGATAAAAGACTCTTTGTGATGATAGTGGCTGCGGTGGTTCTCGGCATCGGGATCCAGGTTCCGAATGTGGCGAATCTCGATGGCTCGACAGCCGCGATTTTGGATAGAACGGTTAATGTCATGAGCGGGCATATCTCCCTTTCCCCAACTGATGATGCCTATGTCCATAATATGAGTTCAATCGTGGAGATAGTGGAGGGACTCCCCTGGGTCGAGGGGTGCCTTCCACGAACCTATGCCCCGGCGATCATTCGATCAGATGGCCATTCAACCGGTATGGACCTCATCGGCATACTCCCGGTGAGGGAGGGAAGGTATTCTCATCTAAACGAATATCTCATCGAAGGGCGCTTTCTGAGGGAAGAGGACAGGAGTGATGAACTGGAAAACGTCACGGTGCTTGGAGACGAGCTCGCTGAGAAACTGGGAGCGGAATTGGGAGACTGGATCAATGTCACCCTCACGCAAAAGGTGTGGAGCCTCCGTGTGGTAGGGATCGTCAACATCGGCATCGGCGGAGTGGATGAACGTGCCATCTTTATTCATAAGGCCAAGATAGACGCTTTGTTCGATCTCACGGATTCGGCCACCGAGGTCCTGGTGAGGACGGACGATCCCTTCCATATCGGGCCAAGGGTCAGGGAGCTCAGAGCCATGTTCCCCAATCTCCAGGTAAAGAGCTGGAAGGAGAAGATGGCCTATGTGGAGGATATCACAGACTCCAATGAGAGGATCAAGCTCATCTCCCAGGCCATGACCCTTGTGGGCGTGATGGTACCTGTTGCGGTACTGATGTACGTTAATGTGAAAGCGAGGCGGCGAGAGATCGGGATACTCCTTGCCACGGGAGCAAACCCGGGGGATGTTTTCAGGATATTCCTCTTCGAGACCCTGATTATCGGGATCATCGGGGTAATCGGAGGGGTTGCCCTTGGTGCGGGATTCTGCCTTTACTACATGTATTATCCTGTGGTGAACAGGCCGAACTTTGTGGTCAGGCCGCTGCTCAGGCTCTCCACTTTTGTTATTCCCGCGGTAATCATCTTCTTTGCTACTATTCTTGCGGGATTGTATCCCGCAGTCAGGGCATCCAAAGTAGATCCGGTGGAGGCTATCTGGAAGGAGTAGGGGCCGTGGGAAAGTCCAAAGGATGAAGAATGTAGTGTCTAAATGATCGAGGGAAAAATTAGGTTGATGGGACACTATGATATGAAACTAATCATCCCTCCATTCCTCATCCCCTCTGCTCCTTTTTTTCAGATAGGCCATCACCACACCTAACAGTATCACGCACGCCAGGATCGTGTAAAGGGCCACATCACTCATATCATCGGACTCCTCTATGAAGTGCGAATAATCCTCGTGGTTCAGAACGCAGCGTGCTATCCGGAAAGACTTTTCAAACTTTTTCATACCCTCGATGAAGTGGCCGTCCTCAACATTTTTCTTGCCTTTATTATACTGCTTCAATGCTTCCTTGACACCTTCCCGGTCCCCACCGGGTATACATTCCGCCTCCTGGATTGCGTGCTCGGCTGCGGTATCCGCGATAGCAATGAGCAGTTCCGTCATGTTGGTGAGCACCTCCTGGGATGCGCTGCCCTCACCGGTTGTATCGGAGTACTGAACAATGAACGAAAGGGCCTCCTTGAGACCCTCGAAGCTCTGGATATAATCATTGCGCCATATCCGCTCGATAGCATTGCCCAGGGAACCATTGCCATCTTCTTCGATCTCCCCCAGCCTCAGATGCAGCTCAAGGGTAAGAAGGGCATGCCCCTGCATCATCATATCGGAGCTGGTAAGCAATGCAGGCACCATCTCCGGTTGCTCTTTCTTCAGGAGTTCGAATGCCATTGCTTCGATGTAATTGTTCTCATCGATAAAAACGGATTCGGCCATCTCGAAAGGGATCGTATCCCCGTCATTTCCTCGAAGCTCGAACACGCTCTTGGACAGCCTGCAGGCCTCTCCTGTCCTGTACGGCTCATGGATGTCCCGGACGCATAGATGGATGGGCACATAGATGGAGGAACGGGAATAACTCGTGAACCAGAAGGAGCTCATTGTTCCAGGATACGCGTCTGGTATCTTGTATATCGCCACGGCCTCGTGGTTATGTGATGAGGCCTCGCACATTGGCCTCAGTCCGCCAAGGTCATCGCGCTGCAGCCTGCTCCAGTTCATGAGGTGCCTTTCCGTTATATTGCCGTGCTCCCCCATCACTATGTCCTCCATTCTCTCCTTCCATTCCAGGTAATGGTAGCACAACGTGATGTGGGCCTGAGGGATCAAATGATGGTCTATTTCCTTCAGTCCCACACGGAAACCGCTCAGGGTCTTCACCTCGCCCACATTGAGGTCTATGGACTCATGGTCTTCGTGTACCGCGCGTATACGAACCCTATCGCTACCTACGTCCTCGATGAGGATCCCGTAGGCGCAGTCAACACCGAGCTTCACCACCTCTCCCTGTGCGGCCCAACCATCGAATCTGGTCTCGAAATGGGGAGCATACAGATAGCGCTCGGGTGCGGCCGATTCCCAGAGCTGGACAGCATAGTTTGTCCTGACATATATGTCATCTATCTCCTCTACGGCGGCATCGTTGGCGTTTGCCTCTATCACATAAGCGTGCTCCGGACCTACGACATAGAGTGCTTCACCTTTCTCTGTTGCATGGAGTTCATGCACGGCCTCGTCCACCAGCAATATAAGAGCCTCCTCTTCGGTTGTAGCTGTCTGGTATCCGTATCTGAGCCAGTCGAAATCGTCCCATGCATGGAGGGAAGGATTGCAGAATAAAAGATTGATATCATTGTCCCCGTAAGAAATGCCTCCGGTTGTGAGGGCCATCCCTGCCTTCATTATGTTGGGCGGTGTGTTGCCTGATGTTGCCACCCCGATCACCCTGTTGATGACCGTGAAATGCATATCGTCCCCCGAGGTGGGATGGTGATATGTGTACTCGAGCCCTGGCTCACATATAAAGAGCACCTGTTCACCCGGCATGCTCGGATCCCGTATCTTCATGTGCAGTGTATAATCATCCGGCGTGGCATCGCCCTTGGCTATGATGGACTTGCATTCGAGTACATCCGAATAATCCTGCCCGGCCGCCTCGGGGCAGGGTTCACCGTTTACCTGTGAGGGGGTCGAGGTTAGCACAGGCATCAATAGGATTATCAGCAATGTTATCACGAGGGTGTACTGCAGTTTCATATTCCCGACCTTAGTTTAATGAAAGTATCTCGTTTAACCCAGTTGGTGATATTTATATATTGTGGACGGGAGATCCTGTGAAATCTTCGGGGTACACCCTCGATTTCAAAATCCTTTCATGGGGCTGTGGGACAAAATTAATTTCTACCCATCCAGAACATATTGTGCCACAATGATGTGCAGAAATTGCACGTGTCAACTCGATCTTCCCGTCTTTGCGGGATTTTCCAACCAAACCGGCGTTTGTCCTCTGAAAAACCGCTTTCAGATTGATTACGTTTGTAATATTCGCCTAAATAGCCAACAGTTTCATTTACGAAATCGTGCAAGATCTTTTTCCATTTCAATGGACCCTTTATTGTGGCATTCTTCTTTGGAATCACGTAAATCAATACGTCCTTCCCAAATAATCTCTCAATGAATTCTACATAAGTCTGGAGTGCATAATATCGATCCAACCGGATACTGCCTATCCCCACATCCGTGGCCATTTCCATGGCCTTTAGAAAGGCTTCTTTCTCACTCTGATGGCTTGTTCCATACCCAATATACATCCGTGTATCCAAATCCATGAGTCTGAATGAAAATATGTATCGACCGATCTTTCCTGGTTTCTTTTTTTTCTTGGTTGGTTCCTCATTTCTCTTGTCTTTAAGTTTCTGCGCTTCTGTGGCATAATGCTTTTTGATAGTTAACGAATAACCCGTACCATCACCAGAGCAATCGGGTCGTTCTACACCTTTCTTCATCAGGAGAAGGGCGTGGATGTTCAGCAAAACAAGGAACACCTGTTCGTCCGAATACAATCTTTCAACGGTCTTATAACTCACGTCGATATCTGAAAGAAGACTGAATACGACGAGCATACTCGACATTTCACGGTTGCTTTTTGCAAACAGATGTTTCATAAGGAGAAGTTCGACCTTTTGTTTCAGCAAGAGTTTTGGTTTCGTGCCTCTCGTTTCACCTCTGCTTATTTTGAGTTCCGATATAGCATCTTCAATAAGCGGCTCAAGAGACCGAATTGCGGTTCTAATTCTTCTGGAGAGTCGCTGTTCATAGGTTCGCCAGTCTCTTTTTTCTTTCGGTTTGTTCTCTTTATATTCATCAATGATGTCATCAAGAACTTCGACAACTGACCTGACTTCTTTAGTTGTTATTTTCACAGGCTTGGAAAAGACCACAAAGTATATAAGGATATCCATGGATATCCGAGCATGCGCCATATCGAAATAAAGAAAAACGATTTCATTCTCAACGAAGAAGTCGAAGTGGTCTATGAGAAGAAAATCACACCTTTCGGTAACTCAGCAAAGATTGATGCGCCCAAGAAATATCGAGGCTGGCGCGCCTATGTGGTCATTGTAAAAGAGTGAATAGTTTATTTTGTCCCACACCCGTTTCAGGACTCAACATTTCAGGACATCACCCTTCAAAGTGTTATAAGTCGGGCTTTTTGTTCGAGAGTGGTTTCTTCTGCTTTCTTTATTTCGAACATAAATAGGCAGCAAGAAGATATTTTATTTTGGCGTTCTTGTCTTGCGTAATCGATAATATCCTCCAGCGAGTACTAGAGATAAACAAACACCAAGAAGGAGATATACCATCATATAATCAGATTTATTATCTTCCTCCTCTTTAAGGAATATATGAATCTCACAAGAATATTGATTTCCCTTTTCATCCAGTAATTTCACCATGAGTTTATGAAGTCCCTTACTGAGATTATCCATAGAAAGTGTGGCATTAGTTGCAGTAGTATTTGCAAATCTAATCGAATCAACAAAATATTCTATCCGAGTGACATTAATGGATGGAAAATATGAGATTTCCACGGTAAGGATTTCTTTTTCAAGAGAGAACTCTTCTCCTGCCTGAGGCGTGGTAATGGTGAGTGCAGGAAGGGAAATGTTAACCTCCTTACCACCCTCATCGGATGATGGGAAAATAGTAGCAGATTTTGAGGTTATCTTGCGTGCAGAAATAATGATTTTTTGACCATCCTGCCAGCCTTTTTCGAAGTTGGCGAGATTGTACGAGTAGCTCCCGTTGTCGTCTGTTCTTTCCGTTATTATCTCATCGGTTTCTGTGTTCTGTATTCCCACAGTGGCATTGGAAACCTTTTGACCGGATGGACCAAATACAAAGCCATAAATGATAAAATGATTGGAGGGAGGCTGGGCAGTACAAATGTTATCCGCGGACGGAAATGTAATACTCAATGTTATGGGTAGCAATATGAGAAATACAAGAGCCACCTTGAGAGGTTTATAATGGAATTCCATTAGCTTCTGTTTCATAGTGAAGAAGCATTGGAAATTAGTTAAATACTTTTTGGGGTAGTGGGAGGCGAAGTTTGCTGGTAATCCTGGGGCTGGATTGCAGGAAGAATCTCTAAATAAAGTGGGTGAAATAAAGAAAAAGGGGAGGGCTCGTGCCACTAAGAGTTATGGCACATAGCACGGGGTAGACGGATAGGGCACATCCTGTGCATTGCCACAGGTCACATGCACCCAGTAGCCGTAGTCCTCCTGCATGGTGAATCTCGTTACATCACCGCATGTCCATGTGACATAGGTGCCGATGCTGTTGTCGTACCAGACAATGGCATCCGTGGTGGGTGCACCGGCCACCGCATCAATGGCTGCTGCGAAATCCACATCAGGCTGGGTCTCAAGGCTCCACCAGCCGATAAGGTTCCAGCCGATATCGAGGTCGACGGTCTTATCTCTCGGGATATCACCAACTATGGTGAATTCTTCACCTCCGAAGACAGAGGACGAGAACAGATAGTATGCTTCACCCTGTTCGATTGTGAAGTCCCAGCCGATATCGGAATAGACCACGTATTCATTGAACTCACCGGTTGTGGCATTGTACTTCACCACATACTGGATGATATCTGCTCCGACCTGGTGGTTGATCTCTGATGCAAGCACCGATGCCGTGTAGTCCCCTCCAAGGGAATCCAGGCCCACCGCTGTGGAGATAAGGTTCCAGCCGCTGCCCAGGGTAATGGTCTGCCTGCCGATAGGATCCGAGTCGATGGTGATGTTGTTGGCAGCGCTCGTTCCCCACCTGCAGGCATCGTCCCGGACCCTGACCCGCACCGACGTATCTCTCACGGGGAGGTTTGATGTGTCCCACTGCACACCGGGAACGCCGGGTTGGGTATCCGCTATGGCGACCCAGGCAGAGCCATTCCAGTATTCATAGATCGTTTCGACAATTACATCCCCTGTCGCCTCCGAATGGTTCATGTTTATCATGCTGCTCTGCATGTAATGTGAGCCATCGGCGGGGATCACCAGTGTGGGCTCGGGTCCTTCATTGTCCACATGGAACGTCCGGTTGTGTAACGTCTCCGTGTTGCCCAGGGCGTCGACTGCATAGTATTCGATGTAATGCAAGCCGGAGCCGCCCAGACTGAGGTCGTCCATGTTGAACTCTACGTCAGTGTTGACCGTGCCGTTCATCCATGATGTCCAGCTACCGTTGTACCACACGCGGTAGTGGATCGTATAATTGCCCACCGCACAGTTGCCGTCACTGTCGGTCGCATTCAGGTAGATGGATGTATTCCCGGTGATCCATGTGGCTGACAGGCATGTACCGTTAGGTGATCCATATTCCTTGGTTGTTGTGGGTGGGGTGTCGTCCACATAGTGTGTCTGATTGGTGATGTCCTCGGTATTCCCTATATAATCAATGCTGAAGAACTCCAGATAGTGCATGCACTCCTCGGTGAAATTGATAGGCCCGACATCCACGGAACCGTTCTTGAAGTAGATGTACCACAGGGTGCCGTTGACCATCCCAATGTTCGTATTCCCGCC
>DAOVMN010000450.1 GCA_030630685.1 Thermoplasmata archaeon
CAGCGGAGGACTCCTACGGACAATTCGATTTCGGGGATTGTCTTCATGTAATCCTTCTTCCGGGATCAGAGATCCATTGCGAATTTACCAGTGAGTTGGAGGGCGTGGTAACCTCTGAGCTCGTTCTGGACCAGGGCAAAGCCGCCTTCATGGTGGACCTTCATGGAACCGGGTCTAAGTTCACGCTCCGGATGACAGACGGGGCCGGGGTGGTAGTTAATCCCGGGGAGAAGACGGTGTTCCATGCAGACTCCACGGGTAAGGTCAGGGTCTTCAGCGGCAGGGTTTCCTATTATCCGCACGAGATCGGACAAGGCACTCCTATAATGCTAAAAGCCAATATGACCAATGGATTGGAGACGATCTTCGACCACTCTGTTTTCCACCATCCCAGGGCCCTTCTCACTGCCATTGCCAGGAACTCCAAGGGCGCAACCATGGGCTTCGATACCACCGGGAACTTTGTAGCCACAGGGGAGTTGAAGGGCTTTGTCTTCAGGCTTCCGGATAAGGTTTCTTTCTATCTCTATGATGAGGACTCCAAATCCATTTCATTTGAGCTGCGCACAGTCAAGGCAGGAAGGTTCGAGCTCCACTTTTTACGCTACACAACGGAACCGGTAGGGTTCGCCTTTAAAAATATGGATACCTCCTCTTCCAACACCATATTTTTACGATTCCAGAATGACCATGAGAAGGATCGGGCCTACATTAGAAGCATTTCTTCAAACTTAAGTTACGATATGGAGATCTCATACAGGGCAACCTGCAGATTCTGTCTACACGACATGACCCTGAACCCGGGCGAGGGACACAGCTACGAGATATTGAACTACGAGCGCCTCGATAGTACAGATATCAATTCTGTGAGGATCGGACTGGACGAGGACGGGGACGAGAGCTCAGAGGATAAAGCGAAGATCCACACGGGCATGTCCGGGAGCGAGGTTGATGATTCCCTGAGGGAAGGGGATGACGAATCCTCGATTCTTCAGGCGGCCTTTTGCGCTGTGGTCTTTATTATATTTATTGCGGTCATGATCTTTGTGCTCCGGATTGGCGGTGGATATGGCAGGGAACCGGAACTTCCTTTGGAAAGGGAGGAAATACCCGGGGAGGAGCTTGAAGAGGAGGCCCCCCCTGTGCCTGAGAAGTTAGTAGAAGAGATCCCTGAGGAAGAGGTCCCACCTGGGTTCAAGCCTGAAGAGGAAATACCCGAGGAGGAGCTTGAAGAGGAAATCCCCCCTGTGCCTGAGAAGTTAGTAGAAGAAATCCCTGAGGAAAAGAAGGAAGAACCAAGGACCATACTGATAAAGGACCTCATAAGGAGAAAGAGGGGCCTGGTTCTCGAGGAAGAATACGAGCCGATCAGGGAGGAAGGACTCAGGGATGAGGAAGCATTACCGCCAAGAGAACCCGAACTACCACCCAAGGAACCGGAATTGCCACCCGAAGAACCCGCTGTGGAGGCCCCGGAAGAGGAGAAGGAGATTCCGGAGAGGCCCCCAACCCTCGAAGGCGCACCCTTCCCCGAGGAGGTGGAGAAAAAAGTAGGGGAATACATGAGGGACACCGAGGAATGGTGGGAGAAATGGAATGAGGAGATGGATGAATTATTGAAGGAATAATACCCCCCTTCCTTGTTCTCATCATGCGAGAGGCGTCCCCAATACTTTTATATAATAAATAGCACCCTCAGGGTATATATAACTATTAGGGCGTTATTCATGGTTCAGTATGTGTTTGATTTCACCAGGAGGGCGTTATTTATGGTTCAGTATGTGTTTGATTTCACCAGGAGGAAAAATCGCTCTTACCGCGACATGGAACAAAACAATATGCTAAATTGCCATCATTATCTTGAAGATTATTCATATATAGAGGGGGTCAGGAATTGAATCAAAAGGCACAAGTTCTAACATCCATAGCAGCATTAGTGATCGTTACACTGATTGTGGCCTCGAACTATTACCATTTAGGGACCGAAGCCGCAGCACCGACGGACGTGAACGTCCTTGAACGAGCAACCAAAGGTTGCGAGTACCGGCTGAGTGCGAAGTGTTTGGCAAGGAATGAGGAACCGAAGGTTCCGAGCTCCGGTCAGCACGAAGTGCTGGCA
>DAOVMN010000481.1 GCA_030630685.1 Thermoplasmata archaeon
AGATTGGGGTATGAAACTATTTTGTGGTCAGGATCGGTATCCCACTGGAAAGGAAATTGTCCTTTCCAGATTGAGAGTTTACATTTTTATGTGGTTGACAATATCTAAATTCTTATTCACTATGTTGCGACATAGTCCCATTCAGCACTCTACATTCAGTACTCTACACTCAGCACTCTATAGATCACTTCTGTAAGAAAAATATTTAATCCTGTCCCAACCCCTCACACCCATATTCCCCAAGGTGTAAAAAAATGACCCTGAAGCTCCACAACACCCGATCCGGTAAAAAGGAAGAATTCGTACCCCTCAATGACAACAAAGTGGGGATGTACGTCTGCGGCCCCACGGTGTATGACGACTGCCATGTTGGGCATGCTCGTTCCTATGTCGCCTTCGACGTGATCAGGCGCTACCTTCTATTTTTAGGCTACGATGTCACCCATGTCCAGAACTTCACGGATGTGGACGACAATATCATCAACCGCAGTGCCGAAAAAGGGGTGAGGCCCCAGGAATTGGCAGAGCATTACACAGAGGAATACTTCAGGGACATAGACCCCTTAGGCATCTTGAGGGCCGATCACTACCCCCGTGCCTCCCGCTACATCAAGGAGATGCAGGAGGTTGTCCTGAGGCTCATCGAGAAGGGCCATGCCTATGAGGTGGACGGGAGTGTCTATTTCTCCATCGAGACCGCAAAGGACAGGTTCGGTCAGCTCCGCCACCAGTCCTTGGATGAGATGCTGAACGGGGCAAGGGTGGAGGTTGACGAGAGGAAGCGGGACCCAAAGGATTTCGCACTCTGGAAGGCTGCCAAGCCCGGAGAGATATCCTGGGACAGCCCCTGGGGGAAGGGTAGGCCGGGCTGGCACATCGAGTGCTCCACCATGGCCACCGCCCTGCTCGGTAACACCTTGGACATTCACGGCGGAGGCATGGACCTGATCTTCCCGCATCACGAATCCGAGATCCTTCAGTCGGAGTGCTACACCGGGGAGCCCTTCGCAAGATATTGGCTGCACAACGGCTTCCTCAGGATCAATGAGGAGAAGATGTCCAAATCCCTGGGCAACTTCTTCACGATCAAGGAGATATACGAGCGTTTCGAGCCCATGGTGCTGAGGTTTTTCTTGGTTTATACGCACTACCGCTCACCAATCGATTTCTCGGATGCTGGACTGGAGGAGGCTGAACGCAGCTTTGAGCGGCTCCGGGTATTCAGGGAAAGGCTCAAGGGATCTCTGAAAGAGGCGGTCCAGACCGATAAAGGCGACCCTTCACCCTTCATAGCGCTTGCGGAAGAAGCCAGGGATGCTTTCATCAAGGCAATGGACGATGACTTCAACACCAGGAACGCTATAGCCGCCATCTTTACCATGGTTGGGGAGGGGAACAGGCTGCTCGACAGCATGAAAAGGCCCTATCCCGGGGAAGGATTGAATACGCTCATGGAAACATTCGACACCCTGACTAAGGATATCCTGGGTCTGAGGTTTGAGGCCAGGGAGCGGCCCGCGGGTGCCCTCACGCCCGCCCTTGTGGAGCTGCTCATCGAGGTTAGGCAGTTGGCCCGGAATGAGAAGAACTGGGCCTTGGCGGATCACATCAGGGCTAAGCTCAAGGAGATGGGCATCGCCCTGGAGGATTCCGGGGAAGAGACCACCTGGAAGTTTGTGGAGCGGTGAAGTTATCTTCAATCCGGGTGCATTCCAGATTTATTGGTATTCTCCAGCAGAGCAATTTCGTATCGTCCTTTGCTGCTTGAATTCTGCACGCGGATGAC
>DAOVMN010000349.1 GCA_030630685.1 Thermoplasmata archaeon
ACAACAACATCTTTAACAACACACACTACGGCATCGATGCCTCAAAAAATTGGGGTTATATAAATGCTACAAACAACTGGTGGGGTCACGAGTCTGGACCATACCATTCCGTGAATAATCCAAATGGCAAAGGGGACAATGTAACTGACTATGTGATATACTATGTGATATTTGATCCCTGGCTGAGGGAACCTTACACTGAAAAGGCTAACAGAAATGTGGATGAAAAAACAAAAACGGTTTCGCTTTTTTGGAGTTTCGTAGGGTTTATGATTGCGTTGAGTGTGATAGTGGTATGGATATGGTTTACAAAAAAGAGAAAATCAGGCATGGAATACATTACTGACACCCAGTTAGGTAGAACGGGGGTTAAAAGGTTAAAGAAACACCATTGGATGATTATAGGAGGAACCGTCCTATTGGTCATAGGAATTGTTATCAGCATTATTATGTTCACATTGTTGTTCAAAGACCCTAGTGAAGAAGCAGTATGGGAAGGGACTTACGCAGAAGGTGAAAAAGCCGATAAAAAAGTTTTTTTGGATGCAGGAAAGTATGATGTTTGGAGCAAAGATTACGACCCTGGTGAGGTTGTTATCAAAGATAGCAATGGAAGAGTAGTTTTTCGAGATAGCATTGGAACAAATTATGAAAAAATAACCATAAATGGTGTTGTATATGTGAAGGTGGGCTCCTTTAAAGCAGAAAAACAGGATACCTATACAGTTACTGTCGAGCAGGCTTCCACTCTTTATATAACTCCTCCAATAAAGGTGTCGGGAATTATAGAGAGTGTTTGCGGAGGTGTAATTATCAGTATTATTGGTGGAATTCTATTAGTGGCGGGCATAATTTTCTGGTTTAAGGAGAAGAAGAAAATACCGCAACATGGTCAACATCAAATGCAACCTTATCAGCAACCACCACAACGAGTACAACCTCAACACCTGTGCCCAAAATGTGGGAGTCCCCTCAGTTATCATCATGTAAAGATGAATGGAGAAGAGTACAATAAGTGGTACTGTTACCAATGCGAGGAATACGCACCGGAATGATGGTTGCAGTGGACAATCACTAGGGGAAACAAGAATAAAACTCACGGGCACACATAGGCCATGTAGACATCCGAATTCCTGTCATCCGGATCCCCATTCCGTGTGTCGCACCAGAAACAATAGACCCTATCCTTTAGCGATGCGGAACAATGGTAGTCCCCGATGAAGGCATTCCCACCCGTCTGCTGTCCGACCCAGGAGCCTCCCCCGGCATTCCCATCGAAGGACTCATCCGTGAGCCTGAAATCCGTGAAGGCATTCCCGCCATCCCTGGAAACGGCATAATAGATGTTCAGGAGCGTATTATTGGCATCCTCCCTTCGATCATAGAAATGTACGCTCACCTCCCCGCCCGGCGCCACGCTCAACCCAGGGAAGAACTGGTCCTTTCTGTTCTGGATGGGGTCCTGATTAACTCGAATCGGCTCGCTCCATGTTCTCCCTTTGTCCCGGCTGTAGATAAGCAGGATATCTGCATCCCCATTGGCATGGTCGTTCCAAGCGATGTAGATGGAATCCTTGTAGTTCCTGCTTCCGGGGTCAATGGCCAGTGCCGGCAGAGTAGGGGAACGGTAGGTGTTGTTGCTCAACTGGTAGGGGATCGGATGCACCTCACAGATGGATTCCGGCGTGGAAAAAGAGGCCCCATTATCTGTGGAGAATAGATACTGAAGCTGATTGCTGTCGAAGTCGATCCAGGTGAGATGAATGGTACCCTCGCTGTCCGTTGCAAGGGCGGTGCCCTGATTCTGAAACTGCATGGCCGTGAACTCGGAAATGGGCTCCATGATCGACCAGGTATTCCCTTCATCGGTGCTCCTGGAGAACATGATGTTGGCCAATGAAAGGCCGGTGAACATGGCCCATGCGAGGTAGATGTAATCGTTCTGCAGGTCTACGGTGATCCACTCCTTGTCGTGGAAGGCAGCACCCCCTTCCCCCTGGGCCATTATCCTGATGTCAGGGGATGGCCAGGTCACCCCGCCGTCCGTGGACTTGGCAACGAAGATTGCAGACCTTCCGACAAAGGACCTCATGAAGGCTATCCCTGCGAAATAGAGGTTGCCCTTGCTGTCAAAGGCAAGGCAGGGGTCACCAGTCCCGGAGTAACCTAATAATGGAGAGATCATACCCTCCACTGAGAGGTCACCAGGGTAGCCAGGAAGAAACCCCCGGATCCATGTTTCTCCACCGTCCTTGGACCAGTAATACCCGCACCAGACATCATTGAGGGGTGTAGAATAATCATTGGCCCCGGCCACGATATTAAGAGGATCCGTTGGATTTATGGCCACAGTGACCTCGTTGGTATTCTGGGGTGAGCCCTGAACCTGGATGTTCTCCCTTTCGAATCCCAGTTCATCCTTGTGGTCCTTGTCGTTATCATCGTCGTCAAAGATATCGATGCAGCCGGTGGAGGAGAGTGAGAGCAGCAGGGTGATTGCAAGGGTACTGAATATCCTGATAAATGACCGTTCCTTTGTCATATAAGGATTAGAAATGGTCATCGTTGAAAAATTTTGCCTTTCTGTCGTTCAGGTGAACACAATTTCAATATTCGAATCTCATCTTCCTTGCGGCATAGAGATTCAAATCGAATTTCCTTAATTCATGTCAGATGAGTTTCCCAATTAGTTTATATACTGATTATGCATTATTCCAACCATGAAAATTGGAGAATCGCATGAGCGGGTTCTAATATTTACCCTGATATTCGTGGCATTAGCTGTTTGTGTGTGTTTCCTCACCCAGAATGCAGGTGCCCGGACCATAACCGTGGATGACGCCGGGGGTGGGAATTTTACGAAGATCCAGGATGCCATCAACGCCTCGGAGAACGGGGATACCATCCGGGTGTGGGAGGGGACGTATTTTGAAGATTTGGTGGTAAATAAAACGGTGAGTTTGATCGGTAACGGAAGTGAAGTGTCTGTTATCGATGGAAAAGGTAATGACTGGTGAGAGCTTTGAAATACTGCAAAAGATAGACAACCTTTCACCAT
>DAOVMN010000077.1 GCA_030630685.1 Thermoplasmata archaeon
AGAAGAAAATCACACCTTTCGGTAACTCAGCAAAGATTGATGCGCCCAAGAAATATCGAGGCTGGCGCGCCTATGTGGTCATTGTAAAAGAGTGAATAGTTTATTTTGTCCCACACCCCCATTGAGGGAAAAAAGCAATATAGAGTTTAATTGGACTGTAGTAAATAATTTAGGCAAAGTAAAACCAAAAAAAGATGGTGGAGCCATTTTCAAAGCGGGATCAAAGGTCGGTGCTACCACACTTGAAGTGGAGGTTAAGGACTTAAAAACAAACAAAATATTGAATGCAAAAATCGAGATTGCAATTACGCATCCACCATCGCCTAGTGGAAAATTGGCTAGAGTAAAGATTGAACCAATGCGCTGGAAATTACCACTTGGAGAGGAGAGAGAATATAAAGCAATAGCAAAGGATGAAGATAGAAATCCGATAACGAAAGGTGTTACATTTCAATGGAGTATTGTTTATGATGAGTCGTTAGGAGCGAAGTTAAACATTAATCAGGGTGAATCAGTCATTCTTACACCTGGACGAAGCAAGGGAAGTATAAATCTCCAAGTTACTGCATACCAAAATGGACGAAGTGCAAAAGATTTGGGACCAGTCTATATTTGGGGCACTACGAAATTATTTGCCAGATAGTCCTTAACATGATCTCCAAATTGTGATCAACCCAAGATTGACGATTCTTCTTCACTTTCTGACCCACAATCTCCATGAGATTTTCAACATGATTATTGTTGTCAGGAATTCGTATGCCTTTTTTCACCAATTCTGCGAACAGTGTTACTTTATCTTTCGTTCTGAGAATGAACTTCGCAGTTTTACTTTCCTTGTTTTTTGACAATAAATCGTTCGCAATTGAGAATAATTCTTCTTGAGTTTTATTTATTCTCCATTCAAGTCGAACAAAATCATGGTCCTTTCTGTGCTTTTTCACTGAATTCTTCAAAGTGAAAATTATCCTCTTAATATCTTTTTTAATCCTCGCCCTGTACTCCTTCGGATAAGATTCTTGCCAAAGATTATAATTGATTGTTTTGATAAAATGATTCGTACATTGTTGAATTCTGTATCCTGCTTTTGTTAGATTAATTTGTAGATTTGGATCTCCATCACATATAGAATAGACTTCCTCTGAAAGAACATAATTCTCTCGAATATTGGATAGGACTTTTGGCCAGCTATTAACCACCCCTAAGTGTAAAAGATACTCTTCCCTTTTTTCAAGATTTAACCCTAACACTCCTTTAATACTGGGGCGACCACCCGATCTTCTCCTCGACTTTGTATCATCCACAATTATCGCATCAATCTTTTGGTCCCGGTGCCTTGAATAAACTGAGCGTTTAACGGGAAGTGTATCATCTTCGTAAAAAATCCTCTTTAATTTTGAAGAACTTACTGTAATTTCTTGCAAAATACCAATCAAAAAAGCTGCTTCTGAAAACGAGACGATGGTACAGAGATATTTCCATGAGGGGTAGTTTACAGAATCAACTGAATATCTGTCCCGATTGTGTAAACAAGGCACTATGAGCGTTTTTTTCCATCTTTATCTATTGTTCTCTTTGCCTGAAAAGCGAATTCAAAATGAGGGGTCTTAATGTGTATTTTCTTACTTCCTTTTCGCATTTTCACTTCTTGTGCCATTTCATCCTGCAAACTACATAGATATTTCTTTGCCACTTGGCCATGGACATCTTGAGTAAGAATCTCGCGTTCAAGATCTTCAATGCTGTGAACATTTTCATCATCAATGTCAACTTCAACAATTACTTTTCGTTTTGACATGTACTACAAAACTGAAGATATCTTTCTTAACTTTGTTTGAAATTATATGAGATGACTATTTTGTGCCCTAGTAAAAACTGGTCCCAAAGATTTTCTATGGATTACCGTTGTTGAAAAAAAGAAAACAGATGGTAAAAAAGGAAAACCAAAAGATTTAGCTATTCCCATTTTAGATTGGTACACTGCACCTAATGAGATCCCCCTTAGGCACTCCTACCTAACTGAAGACGGGACTAAATTGTATGTTAATGAAGGACATCATGACTGGAAGAACGCGGTGGACATAGAGAAAAAGTCGACACAAAGGGAGAAGCAACGGCAACGTTATATTGCAAATCTTTACGCAAAAGAGTTAGCCCAAAAAGAATGTGATACAACAGGCTCAATTGATATAGGCGAAAAGATGTTGGATGTAATTTCTAAAATTGATAGATTCTGGTATTGAGAGCTCACAATATTTTCAAATGCGCCCTCACGTATACCTTCCCCTCTTCGAGATCTCCTCCGCCCTTTTGATAACCTCCCCACCCCCCTCCGGATTCCCGGAAAGATAGCCCTCAAAAAACTCATCGAGCAAAGGCATCAATGCGGAATGCGTGCTCTCGAACGCCTCGGCAAACACATGAAGGTCCACCCCTTTGTTCTCCACCTCGGCTGTTTTCTCTGCAAGACCAAAATCAATGAACCAGAGTTCATTCCCGTTTACCAGGATATTGGAGGTGGTGAGGTCCCCGTGGACGATGTTGTTGGCGTGAAGGATCCCGATGAGCCTCCCTGCTTCCCGGACCAGGTATCGGTCCCTCTTTTCCTCTTTTTCAGCGGCTTCTTCATCCCCTAAAATCCCCTTGAAGGATGGGTAAGGGAGGTATTCCATTACGAGTAGGCAGTTGGTGAGATCGAGGTCCAGAAGACAGGGAGTGTTCACACCCGACCCCCGCGCCTCTAAGAGAAGCCCGGCCTCGGTGCGCACCCTCCTTTTTCGGAGTGAGGTATCCAATTCCTTCACCCGGTAGCCCCTTGGGTATCGATCCTTGATAATCGCATCGAATCCCAGGAAGCGTCCATGGAATATTCGTGCCTCGGCACCGGTTTTGATGTGCTTCCCTTTATGAAGAACCAAGCCTTCGAGTTCCCTCCATTCCCTTTCAAGATCCAACTCGACCACCTATTCAAGCGCGTTTTTTATTTCCCTTATCCTCTCCGGAACGAGCTCATACCACCCTTTCTTGGGATCGAATCTCTCGAAATAGGTTCCTACGATAAAGCCGTCGAAATATCGATTGAGATAGATGATATTATTCGGCCGTATCCCGCTCCCCACTATTACCTTTGCCTTGGGGCGGTGCTCCTTCATGGACATGACCATGGCCACCAATGGCTCCGAAGGGGGTAAGCCGGTCCTCTTGCCCGTCACAATAATGGCATTCGCACCTCCCCTATCCAGGGTATCGATGGCCACCTCCTCGAAGCGCTTCATTGGTACAAGGGAGTGTGCATGTTTTACCAGCACATCGGCAAAGATTTTTGTATCCTTACCGAGTCGATCCCTGTATCTGATGACCTCATGGGCTCTGCCGCTAACGATCCCCTCATTCGAGATCATAATCCCGGCAAGGACATTGCATCGAATAAAAGAGGCCCCGGTAATCCCGGCCACTCCAATGGCCTGGCTGCATGCGTTTCTAAGGATATTGACGCCCACTGGTATCGATACCTCTTTGACCACCTCATGCACCACAATGCTCATGGTCGTCAGCGTGTGTGGGGGCACTTCATCCGGATAGAAAGGGATGTCGTTATAGTTTTCCACTAATATCCCATCCGCACCGTTTTCCACCAGGATTTTTGCATCCCCAACCGCCTTGTCTATTATGGTGTTCACATCCCATTTTCCCCTGTTCTCCGGGGAAAGAGGGGTTGGGAGTATATGCACCATTCCGATCATTGGTTTTTCCACTTTGAAGGGTTCCATCTTCTCGCCTCGTAGGATCTTCAAGCATTCAAAGCCTGAGATTTTTATGGCTGTTTTTCCCTGGGATATAAGAAATTACCGGTCAGCGGATTTAAGTTCCCGTTCCAAGGAATCCATGTGCTGGAGGTTCACCAGTTTTCCCAGGGTACGGAAGCATTTATTAGAAGAATGCAACCTGAAAGCTTGCCTGGTATGTTTTTCAGGTCGTTGCCAAGAAGGATCGATCGACATGAAACCTGTTGAAAATGGAATTATGGAATACGAACGAAAAATGTCAGGGCCCTACACATGGTGGTATCGTGATCCAGCTTAAGATCTATCACGCCAACCAGGACGACCCCAAGAAATGCTCTGCCCGCAAATTAGCAAGGATGGGGCTGGCAACCCTGCATACCGATCCGGGAAGGATCAGAAAAGGCATACTTCTTGACCCGTACGCAGAGGTGGCACTTTCTCCCTGGGACCGTCCCCAGGCGGTAAGATTGGGTCTCGTAGCTCTGGACTGCTCGTGGAAGAAGGCTGAGGAGACCTTCCGTGTTATGAGAGGCAGATTAATTCCTCGGGCATTACCTTTCCTTTTAGCGGCAAATCCGGGAAACTACGGCAAAGCGTACAGGCTCTCCACACTCGAGGCCTTTGCTGCCGCCCTTTACATTTTAGGGGAGAAAGAACAGGCCCTCAAGATATTGAGGATCTACACCTGGGGTGGACAGTTCTACAATCTGAACAAAGACCCTCTCGAGGAGTACGCCTCCGCCCGAACAAGCTCAGAGGTGGTGGAAAAGCAATACCTTTTTGTGGATAAGGAAGATTGTGTGGGTGAATAAATCCCTTACCCAAATCTCTCGTCCAGCTTCTCAATCAGGGAATCCCACATCTCCTGGCAGACAAGGGAATCGGTAAGCTCCTCATCGATCTCCTGGCTGAGCATCGGTATCTCCTCCATGCTCAGGAACTCCATCGAGGGATAGAGGCTTACATTCACCTCCATCCTGTGGTCCACGCCAAGCTCCGGTTTGATGATGGTTATTCTCACCCCGACGCTCTGCGCCTTTCCAAGATATCTTGAGAACCCGATGCTCGTGACCTGTTCCTTGGCCAAACGGAAAAAGGACTTGTTCCTGGCCTTGATCTCCACCACGGTGTTATATTCCGAGTGGTTTTTCTTGATGCCAGCAAAATCATGCTTCTTCAGGATATCTACGATCTCCTCCTCCACCTTCTCGCGCGGGTATTCGTGAGAATCCCTGAGCAGATACGTCTTCTTCATGGGAAGGGTCCTGAAGTTCTCCGTGGATCCGGGCAGGGTCTCCATGATTGTCTCGCAGAGGTCCTCCAAGATTCTCTCGCAGAGCATCTCATCGGTCTTTCGCTCTTCTTCCGATTCTGTAATGTTAGGGATCTCCGGGAGATGATAGAATTCCATGATTGGATACACCGAGAAAAAGAGAAAGGCTTTCTTCTCCTCTCCCTGCATGGCTATCGCATGGACTCCTGCTCTTTGCGCCTCTATGTCCTCATCGTGCCCTAACTTTAACACATACTTGAGCATGGCGAATCTGGATTTGTTGACCGCCTTGAGGTGGAGCGTACCGGCTTTATCTGTTCCCGGCCCCTCGACAAGGAATCCTTTCTCTTCAAGGATGGTCTTGAGTGCTTCGATGGTATTTTCTGCATCTGTCTGTACGGTAAACGCTGCGTTGAACATGAGAACCTCTCCATGATACAACCCGCTTAGCTTGGACCTGATTATTAAAAGTTTCTTACTCAACAGCTAATCAAACGGAACTATGTTACAGGTTAGCGAATAAGGAACTGAAATTTTGCGTTTGCGGCCAGACTTGGGAACACGGATGCCGAGTGAAAACTTGTTTTCGCTCCGATTGACCCCGCAGGGGTCGATAAGGCGGATCACACGGATAAACACGGATCAATGAAAAATCCGCGGGAATCCGCCAAATCTGCGTCATCCGCGTTATCAACCTGTAGTTGACTCCGCACTCTGCACTTCGTGCATCGTGCGTTCCTATTCGCTACCTTACAACATTGTCCCCATCAAACGTCTCCTGTCTCACCACATTGTACACCCCGCCGTTCTCCGTTGCCCCGGCTAAGTTTGAGGTGCGAAAAGAGGCTCCACCTGGGTAAATCGTGGCGGTGGCTAATGGCATCGATGCCTGGAGCTGTGCGTGGGCGGTCGCGATCACGGCGATCCTAACGGCCGCTGCAACCTGGGCCTTCGTCTTCTGAGGGATTTGTAACTACTTACCACTTTACCCCTTTACGACTTATGATTGCAGGAGGAAAAAGCGAACAAGGTGTCGAACAATGTGTGTAGGCCCCGAGGCGAGCCCTTAAACTGCCCGCCGGAGGCGGCGCGCCGAAAGTCTGGATAATTCACTGAATACCACGAGGGAACTAACGGATGCTTTTTCCATTCCTATTCCCTAACCCCATACGTATCCCTGAGAAACTCCAGCTCCATTTCCAGCTTCTCGATTTTATCATTTGCTTCTTTCAGTCTCTTCTCCTGGATAGCATAGGCTTCCCATAGCTTGGCAAGGCGGCCTCCTCAACCACAAAACTTATTAACAATCTGTTATATACATTTATACAACAAAAAGGAGGCTTCCCATGGCACTTTCAGAATCAGAAAAAATCATCCACTATCCACAACTTGACACAGTATTGATGGTCGAGGAGTTCATAAAAGAGCACAGTGGAGAATATAAAAAGAGAGCATTATGGGAAAACCTTCCAAAAAGAATGATGTATCAGACATATAATGTCATCTATGATTATCTTCTTGAGTCTGGTAAAATTGCCCGGGATAAAGAAGGAAAAATCTGCTGGATCTGGAATCCTGAGCTTGTGAAGAAATATCTGAAAGATGAATCTATAGTTATCAGGTGAATGTTTTGAAATCCAAAGTCGTCTTTGCTGACAAAAATTAGGTGGTGTGAAAAATTAAGAGGGACCTACTCGTTCACCCGCTCGAGGGTACAAAGAAAGTGCCTGAGCACCGGCGGCTCGTAATCGAACCTCAGCCCGACGATATCGTCCTTTCGTGCCTTGATGGCCTCCATCGCCTCCACCACAACATCCATGTGGTTGTTTGTATAGACCCGCCTTGGGATGGTGAGCCGCATCATGTCCAGCCTCGGAAGCCTTTCCTTGCCTGTCTTCGGGTCCCTTCCTTCCAGGATCGTGCCGATCTCCACACCCCTCACACCTGATTCAAGGTACAGCTCGACAGACAGCGTCCATGATGGGAACTGGGTCTGGGGAATATGGGGAAGGAACTTCTTCCCGTCCACATAGACGGCATGGCCTCCGATGGGATTGATGATGGGGATGCCTATATCCTTGAGTCCGTTTCCAAGGTAATGGGTCTGCGAGATCCTCGAAGTGAGGTAATCCAGGCGTATGCCTTCATAGAGCCCGCGGGCAATCGCCTCGAGATCCCGCCCGGCAAGCCCGCCGTAGGTCGGGAAGCCCTCGAAGAGCACGCCCATGGCGGCACATTTCTGGTAGAGTTCCTTGTCCCGCATGGCGATGAACCCGCCGATGTTTACAATGGCGTCCTTCTTCGCGCTCATGGTGAGGCCGTCGGCATAGGACATCATCTCCCCCACTATCTCACGGATGGGTCTGTCCTCGTATCCCTTCTCCCTCTGCTTAATGAACCAGGCATTCTCCGCAAACCGGGCCGCATCGTAGAAGAGCGGGATGCCGTATTCCCTGGCCATTTCGTGAACCTGTCGGATGTTCTCCATGGATACAGGCTGGCCTCCCCCGCTGTTGCAGGTGATGGTGATAAGGATGTAGGGGATTCGTTCCTTACCGTATTTCTGGATGACTTTCTCGAGTTTCTTCAGGTCGAGGTTGCCCTTGAAGGGATGAAGCGTTTCGGGCTCGTAGACCTCGTCGATGGTCACATCCACTGCTGTACCCTTTTTGTCCTCGATGTGCGCCTTTGTGGTGTCGAAGTGCTTGTTTCCCGGGACTGCGTCCCCCTCCCTGATGAGCACCCTGTCGAGCACGTTCTCCGCACCTCTGCCCTGGTGGGTTGGAACCGTGTAAGGGAAGCCCATGATGTCCCTCACCGCTTCCTTGAGGTGGTAGAAATTCCTGCTCCCTGCGTATGTCTCGTCCCCAACCATGATCCCGGCCCACTGGTTATCGGACATGGCCCCCACGCCGCTGTCCGTGAGAAGGTCTATGAATATGTCGTCGGAGGTGAGGAAAAAGACGTTGTAGCCTACCTCTTTGATCTTCTTCTCCCGGTAGTCCCGGGTGGTCTTCTTGATGAATTCCACGACTTTAATTTTGAAGGGTTCTGCCCTGTCCATTGCACTGAGCTTCTTGGTCATTGGTGGCCTCCGCAATCCTGAAACCGGGTTGGATTTCCGTTGTTTTATTTTAAGCTTTGTGCGATCTGGATAGAACACAGATGGGACTATGTCGCAACATAGTGAATAAGAATTTAGATATTGTCAACCACATAAAAATGTAAACTCTCAATCTGGAAAGGACAATTTCCTTTCCAGTGGGATACCGATCCTGACCACAAAATAGTTTCATACCCCAATCT
>DAOVMN010000178.1 GCA_030630685.1 Thermoplasmata archaeon
CACGACATCCCGGTGTTCGGAGAACTGCCCTATGATATTGTAGCCACAGAATCCATGGTGGCTGAACAGACGGTTATCGAATATTTTGATGGGCCTTTCTCGAACAGGATCAGGGAGATATGGGATGCCATTCTCGAGGAATAATCTCATATAACAACCAGACCGCTGGGAAAAACATAAATAAAATTAGCATGCTGTACGACCTAAGGGGTTTTATTATGGCCGACAGAAGAGAAAGGAACGTTCGATTTGAAACCATCTCATCCGAGATCAAGGAATTTGGACAGAACAACTTCATCGAGATATCCAGGAACAAGGCGATATCCGATGATGGCGAGAACGAGTTCATTACCATCGCACGTGGGTACTTTAGGATAAACTATGAAACCAATGAGCCGGAAAAGGTCTACAAGAAGAGTGTGACAGTACCCGACATTTCCGAGATGAAAGAATTCATCAAAGAACAGATCGGGACAATATAGGAATCATATCCTCTCCTATGGAAAAGCGTTGAATCGTATTCTTCTGGACTGGATATCCGAGATGTTCAGGGCACTGAGGCCTCCAGACACGTAATAGAGGAATCGGCCTTTTATGCCCACGATCCTGCCTATGTGCAGGCCGGGGGTTGTGGTCTCGCGGGGTACTGAACGGATCGGTAGGGATATGGGATAGTCCCTTAGGAGATTCAACTCCTCAGGCTCCATTCCGGCAATCTCCCTCAACCTAATTCTCATTCCCATGAATTCTTTTTCTATCTCTCTATAGTTCACTGGCGAGGTGGTCATCCTGAGGATCTCGCCTGTGGAAAATGACTGCCTGATGGAGAGGGCTTTGCTTATCTTCCTCTCCCTATGTCGTGCCTCGAACCTATTGTTGGTCCTCATGATAATGGAATATGCATCCGCCCCCTGCTCTATGCACCTTTCCCTCACTCTTCCTTCCGAGCTCATTCCCACCTTTGGTTTTGTTCCGTAATAGGCAAGGTAAACCGCATGATGTCTTGAGCAGAACTCGATCCTTTCACCATCTACAATACAGGAATATCCCTCACATCTCGGTTCAAAGATGCAGCTCTGGTCCGGGATGATGTCCTTGGCGCAGGCATCGCATCTGTTAAATCGTATAACCCTCGCCTGATCTGGACAGGGGATGTATTGGTCATTCTCCCATCTTCCAATGCAGGTTTTTTCATTGAAAACATGGATCTCGATCCTCTCCAGGAGCGGGTACTCTTTCAGTTTGTTCTTCTCATCGAGGCTGCGGCAGAGAAGCACCGGGGAGAAGTCTTTCCATCGAAGGGATATAACATGACACTCGTTCTCCCATTCCATCGCCGGATGAAAGAGAGATGTTTGATGCATGGTCTCACATCCCGAACACTAATATGCGGAAGTTTTGATGCATGGTTTCACATCCCGAACGCTAATATACGGAAGTTTTGATGCATAGTTTCACGTCCTGAACACTAATATGCGGAAGGGTTCTTGGATTTAATAAACTCCCTCAACAGGGTAGTGGCATAGGAGCCCTTGAATAGTTTGAAGATGAACCTGACCCAGTTACTGCCGATTTCTGTCTCGATGTTGTCCACACGTGAGAGGATCTCCTTTCTCATACCTGTAGAGGAGCATTCCGGAAGATCGGGTATGATGAATGAGGCGGGTTCCATTCCCTCTGACTCCACAACCTTTCGCTCTATCTCCCCCATCTCCCCATCTGCAAAATCCGGATGATTCCCATAAAGCGGGGCGGTGACATAGGATTTGAATTCGCGGGTCCTTTGTTTGACCTTCTCCAGATTCCCGGCATTCACCTCGAAGTTTCGACCATGATATGGTACTCCCTTTTCCCCTATCGGGATCACCATGTCCCCCTCCACAGGCTCGTTGAGTGGGAGACCACTTTTCATTCTCTCACTCAGTATCCGGTTGAAGAGATAGGATTGATATGCATGAGTAAACATCATTAAAAGGTTCTTTGGTAGCTCCTGCAGGGCCCCGATGTAATCCTCCGGGTTGTGGATGAGGTGGTAGAGGATGGCACGTTCGAAGGTGTAATATCTTGACATGATCTCGAATGTACCCTCATAATCATGGGTGTGCATGAAGAATGCTCTTGCTTCCTTGAGGTTCTCGGGTTCATATTCCTGGGGGTAACCGATGTAGTACTCGACCGCCTTCTTGAAGTCACGCTTTACGATACACTTCCCAACGAGATGGGTAAGAGGGCGTACCGCTCCGAACCTCTGAATCCCGAAGAAGTTGGGGAACCCCCCGAACTCGATGATCTTGTTCTTTGTGCTATTCACGATTTCCTTTACCTCATCATCCGGGAGCTCCACCTGTTTCAACATGATATCAAATTTATTGCCAATGAGTTTACCGATGATCATACTATGCTTCGAGGTGTAGAGATCTAGTAGGGTGACCCCTGGGATGCTTACCCGCATGAGTTTGTCCACGGTGGTGGGGAAGGACATCAATTTCGTGGTTACCGCCCTTTTATCCTTTGTCCCGGCAAACCCTATGCTGTTCCTGTTAACCCTGAGGGCCCTCGCAAACTCACGGATGAGTTTATTGGTCTCCCAGTTCACCGATCTTACCCTAACGATCGAATACTTTGCACTCTCGAATCTCTTGGGTTCGATGGATATCTCATCCACAATGAAGTCATACGGTGTCTCTTTTAGTTTTCCCCCGAGCCCTTTGGTCCCGGTCAGGAAAACCTCGATCCCGATCCTCTTCTCATATTCCATGGCTTCGAGCATGGAACTGGCTCCATTTTCAGACCTTTTTACTCTTCTTGTAACTCTTGATGGCCTTATCGAACTTGGTCTCAAAACTACCCAGGTCTCTGAGAATAGTACGGGATGCCCTCTTCAGTGCGGTCTGTGGTTTCCCTTCTTTCACCCGAACGTTGATCAATGGGTCATCGAGAAAAGGATGCTTCTGGGTGAAAGCCGCATATTCCGTCTTTGCATCGTTGAGTAATGCGTGTTCTAAGGGAAGAATCAAGATATCTTCACTCTTGGGAATCTTTATCTTTATCGACCTTTTATCCTTTGTTATTAACTTCAAATCCATGGGCGCACCACCCTGGGGGCTTTATTTCAATATTTCGGTAGGGCCGGGGGGGCTGTAAATTGGCCGTTATGAACAGTCTTCTCTTGCATTACCTGTACCTGATCCCTTCAAGATTATGCAGAACATTGACCTCTATTTTCAACTGCCGATTGATGGCGTTCCCCAGCTCGATGCACTTCTTCTCATCTCCATGGAACATGAGAATCCTGGAGGGCCTGGGATTGAGATTTGATACGAACCTCATGAGCTGCTTTCTGTCAGAGTGCCCGGAAAAGCCCTCGGTGGTCTCGACATCCATCCGGATCTTTATGTTCAGGTGTTTGTCCCGTTCCATAAGCGAGATCTCATCCGCACCCCTCTGGATTCTCCTTCCCAGGGTGCCCTCTGCCTGATACCCCACAAAGGACATGGAATTCTTCGGGTCATCCGCCCAGTTCTTGAAGTACTCCATAACCGGTCCACCGTTCATCATACCCGAGGTGGCCAGAACAATGCATGATGCAGGGTCGTTTATTATCCCCTCCCTCATTTCATTGCTGTCCACCCTCTTGAAGATGGGGGAAAGGAAGGGATTCCTGTTCCTTTTGAGTATCGCCTCCCTTAGGTCTCTGTTCAGGAATTCGGGATATGCGGTGTGGATAGCGGTAGCCTCCCAGATCATTCCATCAAGGTACACGGGCACCTCGGGTATCTCGTTTTGCCTCACGAGCCTCTCTAAGACTAACATCACCTCCTGGGACCTTCCCACAGCGAACACTGGAATAAGAATGTGGCCCTTGCGGTCTATGGTGGTATTGATGATCTCCTTGAGGTTCTCCCTTGCCCCGTCCCGTGAGGGTTGGATGTCATTCCCGCCTCCGTACGTGGCTTCCACAAGCGCTGCTTCCAATCGTGGAAAATTAGTTTGTGCGGGATCGAATAGCCATGTCTTTTCGTATTTGGTATCACCTGTGATGGCGATGTTATAGAGCCCGTCACCAATATGGAAGTGGGCGATTGCAGAGCCAAGAATATGGCCGGCATTGTGTAGCGTGAGCTTGATGTCTGGAGAGACATCCACGGTTTCCCCATAATCCAATGTAATGCAGTGCTTGATGGATCCCCGGATGTCCTCTGAGCGATAAAGGGGCTTGATCCCTTCAGCATTGAACACCTTGAGTGAGTCCACCTGAAGCAAGGACATGAGATCCCGTGTGGGTGCGGTGCAATAGATAGGGCCATCGTAGCCATACATGAAGAGTGCCGGAACAAGGCCGGAGTGGTCAAGATGGGCGTGGGTTACCACCACGGCGTCAATGGTGCTTAATGGCTGTACCTCGGAGAGATAAAGGTAGGGTGAAACATCCGGCCCGGTGGTGGAATTGTTCATACCCACGTCCACGAGGATCTTGCTTTCCCTTGTGTTCAAAAGGGTGCAGGAGCGTCCCACCTCGCGGTAGCCTCCTAATGCAATGGTGCGGACCCAGTTATCCTGTCTTATGGAAGGCCGATTGATCATTTTCCCTATCTTCTTGAGTATCTCGATCCTTTCATCCCGAACATCCCTCAGGTATTCCCTTATATTGTCGATGGTCTTGGATGGGATGGGCGAGATCCTGACCACCTCGGGGACCCAGCCAACCTTTCTCCTGATAGCATTGAGGACCGTCCCGTTTTTCCCAATCGCAAGACCGGGCATGGCTGCCTCTATAGTCACCTTCCCGGTAGTGGAATCAAAATACATGTTGCCCACTTCGGCACTATTTGGGATTATCTTGAGGATGGCCGTCTTTGCCCTATCCGGGGGATCCAAGATGCTGGGGTCCGCACGAATCTCCACCCTTCTTCTCACCATGTGAGCGATGTTTCGTGCATGTTGATTGTCCTTGGCAAATATCTTGGCATCCCTTGTATAAACAACGATAATGGGGCCTTCGAACTCCACACGAGTTATATCGATGGTGCCTTTGAGCTGTTCCGATATGGATTTCTTGAGCTTTGCCAATAAATCCTCATGCTCCACCTTGACTGCCTGACCGGGTCTAAAGGTCTTCGACCTCATGGAATTCCCCCTTGAATTAGAATTCCGGTAAGGCCTCCTTCTATAAGAATCATTTCTCTTGTTTCTCTTTCCATTAATCGATTTGCCTTGGGGTGTTGTCATACTATCATCCCTTTCTTGGACATCTTTCAGCCCTTGTCAAGGGCTTTGCCCTTGACTCGGCACTCAGCACTTTGTGCTTCATGCCTTAACGAGTGCTTCGCACTCAATCGCAGTAAGAACGAGTTCTTACGCCTTATCGGGCCTTCGGCCCAAACGCCTGCCAGAACCTTCGGTTCTAACAGCCTTATCGAA
>DAOVMN010000005.1 GCA_030630685.1 Thermoplasmata archaeon
AGGCTTGTGCGCTTCCCCCTTGCCAGATGGAGGGTTTGACCCTCCAGTCCCTCACCGGAAAAGTGCACTGCCCAATCCTCCGGGAGGCCTGCGAGGGAAATAAGGTAGGTATCGTTGAGGTCTCCGGTGTTGGTGATGTTGAAGATAAAGCTCTGATTACTATCCGGCATTATGTCCTTATTCCTTTCATCACTTTTTAGTGTTAGGGAATATCTGCCCACCACGAGCGTTAGGTCTGCAAAGGCGTCCTCGGAATAAACCCGTACCTCTGCGGCGGCATAGAGTTCTCCCTTTATTGCCTCCACCCGCCAGATGCTGCCTTCCATGTAGGAATCCAAAAGGGTCAGGTTCGTTTTCCCATGAGAGTCGGTAATGTTTTCAACTGCGAATTCCCCGTATCTTGCGGTGACATTGGCTTCGGTTACATTCTCGCCTTTCAGGTCTATTACCTTGACCCTGAACACAAACGGGGTGGTAGCTGTTTCCGGCCTGACCGCAATCGGAAATATGAAAAGATTGTTCTCCTCCTCGTACTCCTTCACTGTGTCGTTCGGATCAACAACAAAGGTCAGGATGTGTAATCCTTCGGTGAAGGGACAGGTAAAACTGAGGTTGATAGTGGTATTTCCCTGTACTCCGTCGGTTGTTCTTACCTGATGAGGGGTGCCGTCCACATCCAAGGATACATCAAAAGTTCCAGCATCCTGTGACCCATCATTCCTGATCCCAAGCACTATTCTGGTGTCCTCCCCAGCAACGGGCTCGGCCTCCTTGCCGTCCTCCCGATAAAGCCTCACTCCAACCGGAACGAGGTCCCGTTCCACGATATGGCCTGTGAGATTCAGGGTTTTATTTGTGACCCCGTTTTCCGAGATCGCTCTGAAAACTATGGGGTATTCGTCCAGGACTGAGGAGTTGGCAAAAACAAAGAGTTCGATAGTCTCGTTATCGTCCACAACAAGATGGGTGATATTTGTCTCGTCTTTTTTAGTGCACCAGTCCCAGTTCAATGGGAGTTCTGTCTCGAAGGTGACATTGTCCGGCCCGAAAGTTCCCTTGTTCTCCACCTTTAGGAGGTAGCCCAGAACCCCTCCGGGTCTTACGGCATCGTAATCCTTCTCTGTGCTCAGGTCAAGGGTGTGGTAGTGCGCCCTGAGATTCAATGAAAAGAAGTTGTTGGAGTTATCGTCATCTGGTGGAAGAGAGAATCTTAAGATGTAGTTGGTGCCTTCCGTTGCCGGGACATGCCAGTCGAACTTCACCTTCGCAATCTTCCATGAATCAATGGAAATTAGGGTGGAGTTCTCATAGGTGTAGTCGCCCTCTCCTGTAATGTTTATCGTCACCTCAAGGGAATCCATATCAAAGAGGCCTTTGTTCAGAAGGGAGAGGTTCAGGGTAATACTGGAATCCGGGTACACCATGGAATGATTCTCCATATCCACCCCGATGATGGCGGAATCGTTCAGATGCGTTGGGAGAAGATATACCCTTCCGTCCCACCGGTGTTCTAAAGGCGAGCCAACCAGGTTCCTGTGCAGGAAGAGACCGAAGCCCTCTTCACCTGGGAAGGAATAGGACGCTTTTTGTAGTTCCAGATCCCCAGAAGTTCGATTCATGGGAATGAGATAAACAGAATTGTTGGAGGATATGAGAAGGTCTGATATCCCATTGCCATCGACATCCCCGATAGAGGTAAGGGCGTCTATTTTCTGATCTGAGGTGATGTTAAAGGCAGGAGATGTGCGGTTGTAAAGAACCGCAGTGGTATCGTCAACTATTGCAAGTGTGTCGTTCCCGAATATCTGGCCTCCATTGTACGGGATGCCCTTCCCTATAGGCTCAGGTGTGAAGTTGTAGAAGTTGAAATGCAGAGTTTTCAGGACAGGATACGGTTCTCCTGGGGTTGCCTCGATCACCACCCTGTATTGAAAAGATGCAGCATTGATTTCCGTAAGTTCATCCTTTACCATGGGAACCCAGTCCTGGGAATCATTTGTTCTGTACTGAGGGGTGATGTTCCCGTTATTGAGTTCCTCGTCCCAGTGTGGAGTGAAATATACGATGGACATGTTGAGATCTAAGAAATCCGAGGTGAAATCTCCTTTCGTGTCCGGATTTTCCTTAATACCAGCAATATTGTCGATTTGAATCAATCCATCATCGTACTCTTTTCGATTTGTCACATGTTCCATCTCGAATCTCAACCATTCGCCCTGATATTCCGAAATGTCGAACTGCAGCCGTCCCTGGACCTCACCATCGTAGTTGTATTCAGTTTGATTGTACACCTTCTCTGCCACAACCTCCTCGCTTGAGTCGTTCACGAGTCTCAGGATGATGGCATCCGGGATCTCATCCTGATTACCTTCGTTCGCTCTTTCATAGCTCCACCACTTTGCATGGTGCCAGAGATCGAAATATTTTATGCCTATCGGAACCTGGAATGGTTCAGAGACAAGTTTCCCGTTGCTATATCGTCCCGCATTATTTGCTGTTGCCACGTAATCATGACCCACAGGGCCCAGACTTGCTGTGGGCCCGTCATACGCCTTCCAGTCACCATGTTCTTCAGTGGTCAGTTCCCATTGACCATCATTCTTTCCCCGAATGTTCTCACCACGACTCCAGTTTTCCCAGCCATCATCGAAATCCCCGTTGGATAGTATTGGGACATAAGGAGAGATGGTCAGTCCATTATTGAACTCGGTGTGATTAAAGCTGCCAATGAAATCCTCACGGCTCACATAACTGCCCAGAAG
The DNA here is from genome assembly GCA_030630685.1 of Thermoplasmata archaeon. Lineage (GTDB taxonomy): Archaea > Thermoplasmatota > DAOVMN01 > DAOVMN01 > DAOVMN01 > DAOVMN01. Next base: position 2,763 of record DAOVMN010000005.1, read on the forward strand.
GTAGTTCCCGGGAGTCAGAGGTAATAATCTTACCGCCTCATCCATTATTGCCGCAAGTGTTGTTACTTTGCTGATATTCACCAAAGCCGGATGCCTCAGGCCGTAGAATGAGGATTGTTGGAGAGTAGCAATTATCCCGGATTTGCCATAAAAAACCGTTACTCCGATATCGTTCTCAGCCAAAATATCTGGATAGCCGTCCATATCCACATCCCCGGTTATGAGGGAGGTACCTAGCCCAGATCCCTCGGAAATGAGGAGCTCCGCGTCAGCAATACTGAGGCCCTTTCCTTCGAACAGCTCCCCGGAAAAGAGGTAGACCGCTCCATCTCCTCCCTGGAACCCGGGAGCGGAGACAATGAGGTCGTTCTTATCATCCTGATTTATGTCCTCTATTACCAGTGCGGTGCCAAAATATCCGTTATCCTGTTCCTCACCCAGGATAACGAGATCGGCATCCTCAGATCTCAGCTCCTTCCTGATGATTCCTGGATCACCGAAGAAAATGAAGACCGTGCCAGAGTTCCATCCTTCCTCAGGGTCGAATGGAGCCCCCACTGCATAATCCTCCACACCATCCCCATCTAGGTCCCCCTTCACAGCCGCGGTTCCGAATGCCCCGTGCCTGGAAAGATTAAGGGTGATCTCGGAATTGGAGTGGATGTCAAGGGTGGCATTGGCATAGCAGTAGTGTATGTCAATATCAATATCCGGGTAGCAGTGGCTGCAGCTTGCATTGAGGTAATAGGGATTGAGCTGTTTAGTATGCGTGGAGTTCTGGATATATTCGATAAGTGGAATGTCGCTGATTCGCCCTTCTGCACCGGAAAGATAGCTTTTTCTCCAGGAAATATTATTCTCGATGCTGAGCGCTACGCCCGTAATAGGTTCTCCCTCGACATTCAGGGTTATCACATCAAGGTAATAGCCCACCGAAAGATTGGATTTTTCGGTGAAGTTCACACTGGTAAAGGTGGTGTTGTAAATGGTCGCATCCGCCTCAAGCTCAAGATCGGTGGAGGCATTGGTGAGTGTGAAGTTCGTGATTGTTGCCTTTGTTAAGATGCGAAATCCCGTTTTTCCCCCGGCATCTAAAATCACATCCCCGGGGACCCCGTATATATTGAGGGGACTGTGGAGCACCACATTCTCCCTATACACGCCTGGAAGCACAATGATGATTTCACCTTTCGAGGCGTTGTCCACGGCATCCTGTATCCTTGCGAAGGGTTCACCGGGGCGGCCGTCGCCCCCGGAGGGTGCGGTGGCATCTACATACCATACGTTCTCGCCGGGGGGAAAGCGCAGCCACGGTCTGAAACCGACGTTCCCTGCGATGCTGTCCCCGTCGCCATCAGGATTCAACGAAGCATTGAACGGACCGTTGTATCCCCCCCAGTAGTTGCTCACCGCATCCACGGGCAGCCCGCTGTTTCCCGAGGCGTCCAGTCCGGCTTCCTCGTTCTCTTTGATGGTGTTGAAATGGATGGAATTCCCGACGGACCCGTTCTGCACAACCAGTCCCACGATATTGTTCATGATGACGTTCTGCTGGATCACGTTCCCGCAGGATCCGGTCAGGCTGATTCCCATAAGGGAATCCGTGAGGACGCAATCCGAGATCGAGGAATCGTTCACCCAGAAAAGCTGGAGCCCCGCAGTTGTGTAGGAGAGGTTCAGGTTCTCCATGGTCATGTTGGTGCAGTTGACCATGATCACGGATCCCGCATCCTCGGGAACAGCATCATCCCGTGCATCGACATAATAATAGAGGGGTTGTTGGTTGACCATATTGTTGCTGCAGAAATGAGATGCCAGCTCGTCCCTGGATGTGCCATGGAGCAGGACGCCACCCCGCACGAGATTATTGTCCGTTACCGTGTTCTCCCTGGAATCCCGAAGAACGACCCCCTCGCTGCAGCCGGTGATGTTGTTTCCGTGTATGGTGTTCTTTTCACCCCCCGCCACGTGTACGCCCCGTGCGGAATCCGCAATGGTGTTCTTCTCGACGTTGATGTCCGAACAGGATTCGATGATTAGGCCGGTGCCCGTCCTCCCCACATCATTGAGGGTGATGAGGGTGTTCGAGCAGCCGATAAGGTGAATCCCGGAATGCTGATCGGAAAAGGAATTGTTCAATATCATGAGTCCCGTACAATCCCTTGCCAATATCCCGATGGAGTTGTTCACGAACGTATTGTAACTGATGGAGGAGCCATCCCCCCCGTCGATGTAGAGGGCTATCGAATTATTGTCAAACAAGTTCCCGGTAATGAGTGCATCCGCTGCCTTGATCGTGAGACCCCGGTGTCCTTGTGTGCCGTTCCCGCAGTTCGTGATCCACATGTCCTTCAGTTCCAACATCCCCCCCTCCATGACCACGAAGTCGAAGTGATGGGTGCTCGTGGATGCTATCCTGGTGTGCCAGACCGTCTGCTGCGGCTTTTCTGGTTCCTCGCTCCCCTCACCCAGATCCACGAATGCGGGAATGCTCGTATAGCCGACATCGATGTCCACCCCGTTCTTGTCCTTCAAGAATCCCTGGTAGGTCCATTCGAAAGAGGTGGGGGTGCCTGTGTTCTCGTAGTGCTTCAATGTTCCGTAATACCCACCAACGATCAGTTCCACGTCCCCGTCGTTATCGAGATCCTGGAATGCCGGGGCACTCCATTTGTAGGTGGAGGAGCCCTCAGCCTGGATGTCCTGGCCGTTCGAATCCTTCAGATACCCCCTGTAGAACCAGGCTGCAAGGGAAGGGGTTCCCGTGTTCTCGTAGAATTTCAGCTTTCCCTCCTTTTCACCAATCACGAGGTCCATATCCCCGTCCGCGTCGATGTCCACGTGGGTGGGGGCATTGTACGTCTGTGTGGTGACGGTGAGGTACATGGATGGGTCTTCTGTCCACACAGGCTCCGTTGAGCTGCCCGTGTTCTCGTAATAGTGAACGGAACCATCGTATGCGCCGATGGTGAGGTCGAAGTCACCGTCGTCATCGAGGTCCGCAAGGGACGGTACGCTGTAGTGCGTCACCGAGATCACCTCCCCGTCCGAATCCCGGATGTTTCCCCTGCTTATCCATTGGGGTTCGTTGGAGGTGCCGGTGTTCTCCATGAACAGGATGGTCCCATCTCCTCCCGATTCGTACCGCCCGACCAGGAGATCGAAGTCACCGTCCCGGTCCAGGTCCGCGAAATCCGGAGCTGCCCGGCTTCCGAAATCCTGCCCCCAGAACATGGCGCTGTCCCTGGTCCACTCCGATTCGTTCCTGTCCCCCGTGTTCTCAAAATAGAATAGGTTGCCGTAATGGTCACCGATGACGAGGTCGTAATCCCCCTCATCCACTCCACCACCAGCACCTGAGTTGGATCCACCCAGGGTCCTCATCTGACCACCGGTATTCCCTCCGCCAAGAGCTCCAAATGCCGGTGCACTATACCATCCGACATCTATTCCAGCGAACATGGTAGTATCTGCTGTCCATTCCGGCTGCGAGGCAGTGCCGGTGTTTTCGTAATAATAGAGAGTACCAGACCTTTCTCCAATCGTCAGATCAAAATCCCCATCCCTATCCAAATCTGTAAATGCCGGTGAACTGGAAGATCCAACATCTATTGCGGAGAACGTGGAACTGTCCTCTGTCCATCCGGGTTCCCCTGCAGTGCCCGTGTTCTCATAATATTTCAAAATCCCAGTGGGCTCTCCAATCGTCAGATCAAAATCGCCGTCACCGTCCAGATCGGCAAATACCGGTGTGCTCCTGCTTCCAACATCTATTCCGGAGAACATGGTAGTATCCCTTGTCCATTCCGGCTGTGAAGCAGTGCCGGTGTTTTCGTAATAATATGGAGTACCAGACGTTTCTCCAATCGTTAGATCAAAATCTCCATCCCCGTGCAGATCAGCAAATACCGGGGCACTATAGCTTCCAACATCTATTTCCTCTCCATTCACATCCTTTAATGTGCCTTGAGATTCCCATTCAGGCTCTTCTGCCGTGCCGTTGTTCCTGTAATGGGATAATTTTCCATCGCTATTTCCGATTATGAGATCCTTTTCTGTTTTCACCGTTTCCACTGCAAAGGCAGGTGTACTGTAACTCCCAACGTCCATTCCCGTGTACATGGAGGTGTCTCGCGTCCATTGGCTGTTTTCTTTCGTTCCCGTGTTCTCGTAATAGAACAGCTCTCCATCCATTTCCCCGCTGGTGAGATCATAATCCCCATCACCATCCAGGTCGGCAAAGGCGGGTTTACTGTAAACACCCACATCGATGCCGGAAAACTGGGAATTGTCCTTGTTCCATTGTGGTTCTTCGGACGAACCGGTGTTCTCGTGATAATCGAACTTCCCATCATACCGACCAATGGTCAGGTCAAGGTCGCCATCATTGTCCAGATCCGCGAATGCCGGTGCACTTTCATGATCCACCTTTATACCGGAGAACATCGTGCTGTCCTCGGTCCATTGAGGTTCTTCGGATGAACCGGTGTTCTCGTAATATGACAGATAACCCGAATAATCTCCAAGGATCAGATCAAGGTCGCCGTCGTTGTCCAGATCGGCCAGCGTTGGATTGGTCTTGTAATCAGCGTTCACACCCGAAAGCATTGTATTGTTCTCGGACCATGCAGGCTCTTCCGAGCTACCGATATTCTCGTAGTAGTTCAGATCAGGATTTCCCTCACCGATTACGAGGTCGAGATCTCCATCGCTGTCAAGGTCGGCAAATACCGGTGTGCTGGTAGTCCCAACATCGATCTCCTCACTATTCTCGTCCTTGACTGTTCCCTGGGATTCCCACTCTGGATCGTCCGCCGTGCCGTTGTTCTTGTAGGCATATAATTTGCCATCGCTGTTTCCAATGTAAAGGTACCTCACAAAAGTACTGCCTGGTGGCGGCTTGGGCGTTTCCCCTTCTTCCTTTCTCCCGAACACATGAAGCTCACCACCGCTCATCACCTCGATACGATACTGACCGTCAAAGGAGCAGTTGAAGAGAAGGGTGCAATTGACCAGGGTGAGGTTCCCCCCGGGCTCGATGGTTAGATTTCCGTTCAGCACGATGGTCTCGTTCCTCACCACGGTCTCACCAGTAATGATCCAGTCACCGTTCTTGGGAGGAGGATAGCTGCCTGCCCCCCCCTCCCCTTTGGCCGGACCCATAGGACTAATGCGGATTCCGGGGATGCCCAGGAGCATGAAGGCCATAATCAGAGTGAGCCATTTTTCGGGATGTGCTTTCGATCTTATCATTGTAACACTTTCTGATCTTTATGGTTGTAATTAAAGTTAATTTTTATACATTCTTCCTTTTTTGTCCCCCCTCCCCCTGATCGGAATCCTGAGAGAAGGCTTTCCTTCTTTAATCATGCTTCCCTCCCCTTCATTCTTCTTCCTCCTTCTTCCTCCTTCTGATCATTCGTCTGCCTCCTTCTTATTCATCGGAGCACCACACATATTGCAGAAGTTGAAATGCCCTGGCACCCCGGCACCACACTCCGGGCATGTCCTGGATCCATCCATCACGGGTATCTCCCCGGTAGGCTCTTTCTCTCCCTCCTCCAAGGCTGTGCCACAAATATTGCAGAAATTGAAATAGCCAGGCACCCCAGCACCGCATTCGGGGCAGGCCTTCCCTTCCTCTATTATCCCCTTCCCTACAACCTCGATCGCCTCCATTGCTCTTATTCCCTCCAGCTCGTTTAGCCTGCCGAGAAGGGTGTCCTCCTCATGTCCCATCCTGAAGTAAAGGAAGGCAAAGAGGCCGAGAATAAGGAGAATGAGTACCGTGGAGAGAGCAACGACGCTCATGTTAAGTTCCTCCTTCTCCACTCCCTGGGGCGGAGGTGGCGTGGTAACCCTCACCTTGATCGTCGTGGAGTTCGATTCACCAAGATTGTCCGTGAGCGTAAGGGTGACATTGTACACCCCATCATTTTCAAAGATATGAAATATGTGCGGACCATGATAGGTTTTATTCCCGATAATCCAAAGGTAGTCCGTGATCCTACCATCCGGGTCTGTGGAGCCCCTGGCATCGAACCAAATATAGTCGCCCACCTTCTCAGAGCGGAAGAGGTCTGTTTTGATCTCTGGCGGCAGGTTATCAACAACAATCTCAATCCAGAATTTGGAACTAATATCGCTTTCATTGATCACTAAAAGTTCTATTATGTAGGCACCCGAGGTGGTGAAGTTCAAATAGGCGTCATTATAGTAGTCTCTGATTTCTACTGTTTCGGGGCTCGAACTCCACACATATGACTTGTAGTTCCCGGTTGCACGAAGATGGACTGGCTCAAGAACCGTTGCCGGAATTGGACTCAGAATCTGGATCTCTACCAGGGGAGGTGGGATCAGGGTCAGGGTTGTATTTACACCTCCACCCCTCTTGGATGAGGCATTCAGGTAAATGGTATCAGGACATACTGTACCATCTGGTATGATGAGGTGGAACCACAGATATTCCCCGGAACCTATCTCTGCCTGAAGAAGGTCGAGCTCCCCGCAGGTTGTCTCGAGTTCCACAACTTCGTCCACTTCACCGCTGTTGTGGAGTTTGATGGTGTACCTCGCCCCGCCTTCATAGGGATGTGCCGATATCTCGGTTAATACAAGTCCCCTTTCCACCGAGAGGTTCAGGTCAAGGTTGATGCTTAGCTCGGTATTGCCTGCAATGCCGGTAAAGGAGATGGTTCGGTTGCCTTGGGCATGAGCCGGAATCTGGACAAAAAGGCTCACGTATTCCTCCTTGTTCCAGTGCAAGGTGAGGGGGGAGGGTATCTGGAGCGGTTCCTCACCCGAATTGCTTCCACGGAAGAAGATTGTTTCTCTGGTATTGCCGGTATTCCTCACAAGCACCCTGAATTCCGCGGTTGTTCCGGGCAATGCCTTGAGGGTGCTGCTTTCCGGAATGAGGGACAGGTTGTAGACCGGAGGCACCAGTAAATCAATGGTTTTGTTGAACCATCTTTCTCCATTGGAAATATAAATATCTGCGGAGATGGTGCTTCCCGAGGGGATGGTCATGTCTGTCATCTCGATATTTAGGATTATCTTGGCTCTTTCTCCCATGTCTATCTTCAGGGTGACCGGGGATAGGGAGATGTTGCCATAATCTATCCCTGCCTCTAACGTCAGGTCCTCGAGAATATTCCCGTTGTTGGTTATGTAGAGGGTTTGCTGCTCGATGCGGGCATCCAGATCATTTTTTTCGTTTATGGTGGTTGTGAAATTGATTGAAGTGGTCGGACCCACCCTTGCAACGAGCCCGTAGAGATCATGACGCAGAACGGTGCCTGCTTCGAGATTAGGGATCTTAACAATAAACCAGAAGTCCTTCTCCTTGCCCGGGGAGAGGGTAAAATCCTTTTTACTCAGTGTCCAATACTCCGTTTCCCCGGTTACCATGAGGGTTATGTTCCTTTGCGTGTTTCCGTCATTCCGGATGGTTACGCTGTGAGGGATCGGGTCACCTGGCACTCCTGCCTCCACAGGGTTCTCTGTGACAAGCGTGATGTTCTCCACCGGAAGCACGGTAACACGGATGAGTATCTCCTTCTTGGCGTAGGGCGAAAAGAGGGACATGGCCCTGAATGGGAACTCATACCTCTGATGTGCGGGAGCATAACGCCAGGCTGATAAATTAATAACAAGGCTTGTGCGCTTGCCTTTCTCTAAAAAGAGGGTCCCGTTCACAAGCCCCTCGCCCGAGATTTTAGCGTCCCATTCCTCGGGCCGTCCGCTTATGGAGATCTTATAGGAATCATTGAAATCCCCGGTGTTGGTGATGTTGAAAAAGAAGCTCTGATTCCTATCCGGCATGATATACCTGTCCCTTTCATCAATAGATAGGCTGAGAGAATATCTGCCGACCACAAGGGTGAGCTCTGCAAGGGCATCCTCTGAATAAACCCGTACCTCCGCGGCAGAATAAAGCTCTCCCTTTATTGCCTCCACCTGCCAGGTGCTGCCTTCGGGGTATGAATCCATCGAGAGTCGGGAATTGCCGTCCTCATCTGTTACATTCTCGATGATATTGCTTCCAGAGGACACCCTCACCTTTATGCCGGATAGGTCATTGTAGTTCAGGTCCACAACATGAACCCTGAAGAGGTAGGGCGCAGAGGAAATATCGGGTTTCACATCCGTCTCCACCACAAGTTCGTTGTTCAGCTCATTGTATTCCCTGATCACATCCTTTTCATCCACAGAAAAACGCAGGGTGCGGCTCCCTTCGGTAAGGTTCAGATTGAAGCTCAGGTTTCTTGAGGAATTTGCGGGGATGTTGGAGAGGGATTTTTCCTCGATTCTTTCACCGTCCAGATAAAGGGTGGTATTGAAGGCCCCTGCATCCTCTGTTCCAATGTTCTGCAGTGTGAGGACGATTGTGGTGTTCTCACCGCTGATCGGGGTGCCTTCCTTCCCGTCCTCTCTGAGGAATCTTGTCCCCAAGGGTACAATGTCCCTGTCCACCACAAAGGAGAATAATGGAAGGGTGGCGTTCGTTGTGCCATTCTCTGAGATTGCTGTGAGATTGGTTGGATAAACTCCGAGGGTGGAATGATTTGCAAACACATGAAGATCGAAGCTCACGGAATCCCCCACAACAAGATAGGTGAGGTTTGTACCATCTTTGGAGAGCCACCAGTCCCATCCATCGGGTAGTGAGGTATCGAATGATGCGTTATCCGCTCCCAGGGTGCCGATATTAGTAAGCACAACATGATAAAGGGCCGTGCCGTTTACCTCCACGGCATCATAATCCTTATCCGTGCTCAGCAAGAGAGCGTGGTATCTCGTTTTGACCGTTACCACAAGCTCATTGTTCTGTTCTTCCATGTCCGGGTCAAGCATGAAGCGTATAGTATAATCCACACCCTCATCCGGCAGGATGTGCCAGAGGAATGGAAGTTCCACGACCTCACCGGGATCCAGCGAAAGCTGTACAGATTCGTTATGCGAATAGGATGGAGCGGTAATATTTAGAGTGAGGTTCACGTCCTCAAGCCTATCCAGACCGGAATTCTTCACCACAGGCCTGAGGGTTCGGTTTGTGTCGGGATAGATGAGACTCCCGTTCTCAAGATTCAGCCCAATCAATGCTAAATTCTCCTTGAACCTCGGAAGCAGGTAGACCCTTCCGTCGTTGTTCCTTTCCAGTGGGGAACCTACAAGATCACGGTAGAGAGATGAACCATATCCCCCCTGACCTGAAAAGGTGTAATCCGCGTCCGAGATGTCCCTGTTCCCCATTCCATCGGAAAGGAAGAGGAACACCCGATCACCCGAGGAAAGGAGGGCCTCACACGTGCCGTTGATGTCCACGTCCCCGGGCGAGCTTACAGCAAGGATTTCCTCATCAGAGGTGATGTTCATCTTTGCCTCCTCTCCCGAATAAAGGGTAAGCACATTGCCGTTCACCACTCCAAGGGTGTGGTTTTCGATGATCCCGCCCGCATCCACGGGCCAGCCCGATTGCAGATGGACGGGCGTGTGATTGAAAAACGTGAAATGCACTCCCCTAACCACAGGATAGGGATTCCCCTGTATGCCTTCCATGACCACCTTATACTGGAAGGTGCTTGCTGGCTCGGCCAGTTCCGTTGTGCCTCCCTCCACGGGAAACCAGCTATCGGTTTCGTTTGTGCGGTAGTACAGAGTAATATTGCCGCCGTTCTCCTCACCGTACCAGCATGGCACGAAGGCAGAGAAGGTGCGGTTTAGGTCGATGAGCTCTGAGGTGAAATCACCGATAAGTTCTTCGTTCTCCTTGGCACCGGTGATGTTGTCGATCTGGGCCAGCCCATCATCATACTGTGGGTAATTTGTCACGATTTCCATTTCAAATGTCAACCACTTACCCTCCTGTGCCGAAATATCGAATTGAATTCTTCCCTCTTCTTCGCCTGAACCGCCGTATCCGGTATCTTTACTATAGACCTTTTCTGCGACGATCCTTCCGGTATCGTTCTTGAGGCGAAAATGAATGGCATCCGAAGGCCAATCCTGATACTGACTCTCGTTGGCTCGTTCCATACTATACCACTTTGCATGGTGCCAGAAATCCAATATTTTACCATCCTCCGGTACCAGGAACGGATCAGAAACGAGTTTTCCATCGCAATTCTCTCCACCGCTTTGAGAGGATGATACATAATCATCACCAACCGGTCCCAGGCTGGCTGTTGGTTTGTCATATACCTTCCAGTCCCCATGTGTTTCATTGGTCAGATTCCATTCCCCATTATTCTTGCCCCGGATGTTTTCGGTCTGATTCCAGTTATCCCACCCTTCATTGAAGTCTCCGTTGGGCACGATAGAGATGAACTCGTAGGGATAGAGGGTAATCCCCTCATTGAAGATAGTGGAGTTGTGGGCACCCTGGAACTCACTTCTGTTTCCAGCGGAATAACCGAAATACTCGTTTATGTTCGGCGTGAAAAAATAGGTTTCTTTGCCAACGGACGCCGCAACCCTTTTTTCAGTGTTGTTCAATACAACAGCCTTCTCCCATCCCATGATATCCTTATGGCGCAGGGTGGGAGAGAAATCGATGATCCTGGTGGTCGCCGTGCCAAAGGAGGTTGAATCACCAAACTTAAGGTAAAGCGGGCCCCAACCAGAAAGAGGAGTGTCCACCTCGAGTTTTCCGTCCACATAGATATAGAGGTGATCGTATCCTTCGGTCACATGGACCCCAAAGCTGAATCTGCTGCCCACATCTGGATTGGTCTCTGATTCCAGGCCTCCACCATAGGTGGGCCAGTATAATACCTCACCGCTGCCGCGGAGAGAAAAGAGGGTATTCCCATCCTGTTTTGATAGATTGCTCACATCCTCCAGCGGGACCTTATAATTGATGGCATCCAGGAATCTGACAGATGATCCCTTCTTTAGTTTTACCGAAAAGCTTAGCCCATTGTCAAATATCTCCTTGGACATGGAATATGCGTAGGCGTTCCCGCCTGCTTCCCCGTCGATTACGAGCATCCCGCCGCCTGAAAGGTACATCTCTCCTTCGTTCCCTTTGATGATCGGGTCCCATTCCCCGCTCAGGATGGGAAGATCATAAAACCTCTCATGGAACACCATCGGGCTCCCGAAAAGGACCTGCGTCCCGCCATCGAATCCAACCAATATGTCGTCCTTCCCATCACCATCGATATCTCCGGTGGACAGGTAGCTTCCAAACTCGGGTAAGTCTCCATCCATTCTTATGCCGGATACGGTTCCTACCGTCTCCCTGGTGAATACCTCCCCGGAATACACATATACCGCACCATTACCCGGCCCCATATCAATGGTATAGAGGAGGTTGTCCGAGGGGATAACAGTCTTGCTCATGGTGGGGGTCTCCCATTTCAGCTCGATCCGTGCACGCCCGGTGTTCTCATAATAATCGATCCCGATGGTATGGAATCCGGGTGTGAGATGGATCGCCTCAATGGAACTTACCTCCCTGCTGTTCCCATCCTTCCACTCGTCGATCACCATCATCTCATCGACATAGAGCCTGACCCCGTCATCTATCTGGACATGGAATGTGTAGTCATCCTCTATTTCCACATACACATACCCGCTCCACTGAATGGAAAAGGTATCCTTTCCAAGGCCGGTCGGGCTTTTGTCCCTCCAGTTAAATTTGATGCTGCGGTCTATTTTTGTGTATTTGAAGCCTGTAATATCCTTATTGTCATAATACCATCCCCGCAGGCCATGAACGTCCGTTGAGTTGTAGCCCGGTGCTCCCACGATCAGGTCGGTGAGGCCGTCCCCATTCACATCCCCCACTGCAAGGGCGGAGCCAAACCTGTTCTCCTTTTTTTCCCCGGGCATAACAAGGTCCGCATCAATGGGGCGTAGTTTCCCTATTCCCTGGTCGGGCCCATAGAAAATGAACACCGCTCCCGCGTCCTTCCCTCCCTGGTCGTCCAGGGACCCCCCTACAGCATAATCCTCCACACCATCCCCGTTCAGGTCCCCACTTACTACATCTGTTCCGAAGGCACCGTGACGGGTCAGGTAAAGAAAGAGCTCCATGTTCGAGGAGATGCTCAGCGTGTGGTTGACAAACCTGAACTCCTTCGAGCCGTTGAGGTAGTAGGGGTTCAGGGTGTAGTGGGCAGTAGAGGTGTTCGCATAATCGATCAAAGGAATGTTCTTCACGAGCCCGTTCGGGTCCGAGATGTAATACCGCGTGGGGAAGAACCGGTTCTCGATCGTGAGGTTGGCATCCGCCATGGGCTCTTCATTGTCGTCCACAAGATGGACATTTAGGTAGTACCCGACAGCAAGGTAATGGCTGCCTGTATATTCCTCGGTCGAGAAACTTACATTATAGGCCAAGGTGTCGCCCCGGATAAAAAGGTCCCTTGAGGAGTTGGTGAGCGTGAAGTTGGCGAGGGTAGTTTTCGCTCTCATGTCGAAGCCCGTGCCCCCGCCGGCATCCAGCACCACCTCCCCCTTGCCGTAGATATCCAGTTCCTTGTCCACCACAACATTCTCAGAATAGTTCCCGGCAGCCACAAGGATCGTGTCCCCGCCCCCCGCGGCATCCACCGCCTCCTGGATGGTCAGGTAGTCGCCGTTGCCTTGTTGATCCACAGTAATGGCATCCTTGGTGAACACCTCGGTGTGGCTGGTGTCCATATCAACGTATCTCTCGTCCTCGAAAACCCCGTGGTCATTGATCCGGATCCTCACCCGACTGAATGTGGTGCCTGCCTTATTGTTAATGGCATGAAGTGCCCGTATCCAGTTCACCCGTCCGATCTCGTCCGTGCACTTGTCCATTCCCCCGAAATAGGGCGTGGAATAGATCACATTATTGTTGAGGGTCTCCATGACCTCCACATCCACACCCGAAACTGGCCCGGTTCGCCCCTGCACCTCCACGTGAAGAAAGTTCTTTTCGATGAATCCACAATCGTTATCGTTGAAGTATTTGCTGCCGAATTCCGTGTTGAGAAAGGTGATGTTCTCGTCCTTGTTCCTTAGATAGACATCGTAGTTGTTGCTGTGGAGCGAGGTGGTGTTCACGATCCTGTTGTTGGAGGAGTTGCGGATGTAGATGCCGTAGTTGTTATTGAGAAGGTTCCCGCCCGAGAAATTGTTGTCATTCGAGAAATAGAGATAATAGCCCAGGTGCGACTTCTTTACCTCGTTGTCCTCGAGCGTGATGTTGTTCGACGAGGAAAGAAATAACGCATAGGAAAGGATTCCGGAAATGCGGTTACCCCTCACGATGTTCCGGGTGCAGTAATGCAGGCAGAGGCCGTGGTACTGGGTGGTGTTGTGGAGATCGTTATCCAGAATCAACGAGTCCTTTGTATCCCGAATGTACATGTTGTAGGTCTTGCTGAACGAGGCGTTGTTGTCCCTTATCGTGAGGTTGGAGTTGCGGTAGGAGATATGTGCACCGTAATTGTTGAGGTAATATTGGTCCCCGTAGACCGTCACATTGTCCGAGTACTGTAGACAGAGCCCGATGTGGTTGTGATTGGCGATGTTGTCGTGCACTGTAAGGTTATCGTTCGAGTAGAGGTAGAGGCCGTAGTTTGTGTTGTTCACATAGTTATTCCTGACGGTGATCCGATCGGAATAGAGCACCTCGATCCCGTGCCTGCTGGCCTGTTCGGTATTATTCATTACCCGATTTCCTTCCACGATCCCGTCCTTGCATGTGTAAATATAGGCGCCGTAGTTATTCTGCACCATGGTGTTCTCCTTTACAAGGGCATTCGAGATCGACCTCAGATAAAGGGCAACATGCGTGTTGTTCGTGAAGTTGTTCCTGTAATAAACATGCCCGGCGGCCACATAGGCATAGATACCCATGTATCCGTGTGTAAACAGGTTGTTCTTTACCACGGCATCGTCCCCGTAGATCACCAGGCCGTAGTAATTGTTGGCGTTGTACCCGCATCTCTTCACAGTGGAGTTCTCCATTCTCAGTTTTCCGCCGTCAAGCAGGCGGAAACCGTAGGTGTAATCCGTTCCCTTATCGAATGTGGAGTTGTAGGCGTACAGCGCACCGCCATTCTGAACATCCAGCTTGTAGCCGCCGTTCTTTGTTGAGTTGAAGATCAGTGTCACGTTCTCTAGGTAGAGGTTTCCCCCATTCTGCACGAAGATATTGCCGTTCATGTAGATGGTCTCGTTGGAGACATGGGTTTCGGTGCTGATCACCCAGTTCCCGTTCTCCGGTGGCGGGTAATCCCCACTTCCTTCCCCATGAACCGGGCTAAAAAAAAGACCAGGGGTCCCGCATAGAAGAGTGATCGCAAGTAAAAACGATGTCCATCTATTTAACGCTTCGTTAACTGTCCTCATCACGCCACTTCCGCAATTATTGATCGCCCTTAGAAAATTTCGGATGGTTGTAATTGTCGGGTTTATGGGAAAATTCCATAGAGTTTAGCTGTTTATATATCACTCAACATTAAGTGCAAATCTTATTAATATGTGTGTTGGTAAAACCGGGTGGTTCGGGATGGGGATCCGTTATAAGTCCTTTTCGTTGGGGCCTTTACCCTTCCCATCCGGTCCGCTAAGCTCCTTTGCCGGTTCCCTCTTTTTCTCCCCCTTGATTTCCTTCACTTTGACATTCTCTTCCTCCCTCCCGGTCCTCTCTAATTTCCATTTTGCTTTCTCCTCTTTTCTCCTTTTTCTCGAGGCCTTCCTGCTGGTATCATACCCTAATTGGGCCCATGCCTTTCTTGCAGCCCTGAATTCTGGAAGAAGGTAGCCCACCATAAGCCTCTGCCCGGATGTGAATTCCCAGGGAGGCCGCTGGAACCGGGACACCACCTCATCCAGCAGACGCTTTACATCCCTTCTGTTTTCTTCCACTATAGAATTGATTTCTATGAAGGGCATGAGGCCGGCCTTTGTGCCCGGGTGGGTATCATAGATTTGGATCACAAAACTGGATGGATATTCCACGGTATAGCGGTAGACATGGGCTCCGCCCATCATGGGTATAATAACCACAAACCTGCTGTATGTCTTTGAAGTGCTGTCCCTGACAAAAACATAATTCAGTATCTCGAGCGACTCCCGTATGATAACGGCAAATTCCTTTGCCTCGTAAGAAATCGGTGAACTCCACATGCTGTCCTCACTCTTTGATATACCCGATTAAAACCGGAAAAGAGATCACAGGCCGCTGAAATACACGATGATTGCGACAATGATGGTGATCATGAGAAGGATGGCAAGGTGTACATGGGGTTCCTTTTCCTCGTCATGGAGTAGTGCCATAATTCCGGTATATTCCACTTCCTCCTCGTCTTCATCCTCTTCGTGGTAATAATCTTCATCATCCTCTTCATCATCCTCTTCATATTCTGTCATTCTGGTTCCTCCTCGGATTCTTTAATGTTCTCCTTCTCATTCACGAAGCTGGTTTCCCCTTCGCCCTCCAATTTCTCCTCTTCATCGATGTTAACTACAGGAACAATGGACTCGGGAAGCTCGGGGGTCTCCCATTCTGTCTCATCGATCTCCTCTTCCTCCTCTTCTTCCTCTTCCTCGTCTGCTACAGTGGTCCTTCTGAACCAGACATAGTCGGGTATCTTATCATAGATTGTCTCGCCAGACCTTTCATCCTTTTTTTCCATCTTCTTTCTCATCTTCAAGGCTTTAAGAATACGGTCCTCTCGCATCACCCAGTAATGTATCCTCCATTCCCTGCCGTCCGGGAGCCCGGTTTCCTCCCGCTCGGTGGTGAGGAGGCCAACATCCTCGAGCATGTAGAAGGCATCCCTGTCATGGGGGTCTAACATGTTATCGATTATCCTGTCCTGGAAACCAAAAAAATTGAGCACATGCTCTGCCAGACCCGCAGCCGCTTGTTCCTGTAAAGCCGGGGTCTTCATAGAGTTGGTGATCGCCTTTTTGAAGATATCAAGGGTGATTAGCTCGGACATTGGTTTCCTCTTGTCAAGCGTCCTCATAAATTTTATTTAAACCTTTTGGAGTCGTAACCCGGAATAATGAGATTTTTGGATACCGAGTGATGAGATTGTGTTATCCTGATAAAGAAATTCTCACGCCGAGTGGCAGAGATCGCCAACTGAACCCCAGGTTCAGTGGACCGGATGAGCCATGAAGCACGAAGTGCTGAGTGGCGTTTGAATCCAAAGGATTCGATAAGGCATGAGAACTTGTTCGAGTGCCGATTGAGCCGAAGGCTCGATAAGGTGTAAGAACTTGTTATTACTGCGATTGAGTGCGAATGAGGAACGAAGTTCCGAGTTCC
>DAOVMN010000015.1 GCA_030630685.1 Thermoplasmata archaeon
CTGCGGATGCTATCAGTATCAAAAATACTGACAGTGTAAGGATTTTCCAAAATCTTTGGTCATTCATGATATTCCTCCGTTGTGGCTTACAACCATGCCGTTTCAGATTTATCCAGGTATGGGAAAAGCGGGTGAGCTATGCAATTATCGTTTTATAATATTTCGGCTGATACACCCGAGACCTGAGCTCAAGGAAAAATCTATCTCTGTGATTTGTTTCACCTAAAATCTGCAGTCATGAGTTTGGTCATAGAAGTGCTGTAGAGCGGCTTTTCCCTATGGTGGGGTCCAAATAGGAGGTATTAAGAAAAGGGAAATGAATGCATGAGCAACTGAAAGTTGTGAATGCCGGATGAGTTCAAAGGACTCGTCAAGGCGTGAGGCACAAAGTGCTGAGCGCCGGTTGAAAGCGTAGCTTTCGGCAAGGCATGAGCAACCGAAGGCATGAGGCGTGAAACGCTGAGTTCCGGATGAACACGAAGTGTTCGTCAAGGCATGAGGAACGAAGTTCCGAGTGAATGCAAACTTGTTTGCATTCCGGATGAGTCCAAAGGACTCGTCAAGGCGTGATGCACGAAGTGCTGAGCGCCGGTTGAAAGCATAGCTTTCGACAAGGCTGTTAGAACCGAAGGTTCTGGCAGGCGTTTGGGCCGAAGGCCCGATAAGCCATGAGGAACCGTTAGGTTGCAGGACTCTCGAGAAAGGCTGGAAAGGTATTTGAGATCACCATGGTTGTGATCCCACCCCTCCAAAAAAGCCAACCTTCAACCTGACATCAATGCCTGAGATTCTCCCCCATCTTCCTCATTGCGGACCTGAACGCCTCGAAATCCATTGCATTGAACACCACCAGGACCTCAACGATGAGGATCAGGAAGAAGAAGATCGTCATGGTGACTGTGAAGCCAGATATTCCTTCGTCATCCTTATCCGACTCCTTGATCCCCGAAGTGCTCTCCCTGTTGTAATACACCTTGAAATCCTTTTTTGTCCCTGAGCCATTAATGGTGATAACACTGTATCCCTTGAGCTTAATGGTGTCATCCTCGAAAACCATGATGAGTATCTTGTAGCTCTTTACCTTTGGGATGGTTAGGGGCACACACAGCTTACTGGTCTTCTGGCCGGCTATGGAGGAGACTGTCTCGTTCCCGATGGCATAAGTAAGCCTGGACTCATAATCGATCCCGGCCGCCTCCACTCTGACATTCTCCGCATCCCCTTTCGCGGTGTTGGTCACATACACCACCAGATCAAGCGAATAGGTGGTATTATCGCTTCCCTGCATTGTGGTGAACACATCATCGATCTGAAGGCTCGCGCGCTCCTGTTCGCTCTCATCATCATCGGATGTGCTTAGGGCGGCAAAGATGGTCACCGTGAGCACTGCTGCAACCAAAAGGAAAATACCAAGGAACATGTTCCTTTTCTCCTGCTCATCGAGCATCTGGATAAGGACTTCCTTTTTGGGCTCCTTCGGACCATCCTTTTCTGTCTCCTTTTTCCCGGAAGCCACCTGGGCCTTTTTCTTGCCTTCGTCTGCCTTACTCATGTCGCCGCCCCCTTTTCCTTAGAACAAGGACTGCTGCCAAACCAATTGAGGCAATCACCGGCACTAAGGCAAATCCTGGAACAAAGCCTCCACTATCCTCCGATTTTCCAGAATCGGTTCCATTCCCTGCCGCATCCGGCCTTCCATCGTTCGTAACGAACTTCTCCGCACTCTGGCTGAGCTCTCCCGTGGTAACCTCGGCAGAGCCCTTGATCTTTATCATCCCGTCCTCGAAGAGTCTGATCTTGATGATAAAGGACTGGTTCTTGTCCAGGTCCATGGTAATGGTTGTATTCTTTGATCTCTCTCCCTCTATTACAGGAATGACCGCACTCCCCTGTGCATAGGTGATCTTGTTATCCGTGTTCTCAGCAAATGCGCTGATATTTATCACACCGGAATCCTGGTTTCCGACATTGGTTATGTAGATATTTATGTCAATGGTCATCGAGTCCTCGTCCACGCCCTCGAGGATAAAGAACACCTCCTCGATGCGCAGCCCCTCGGTAATGGTCTCGTCTTCGCCACCAGAGGAAAGACTGGCACTGTAGATAACCGCGCTTGCAAAGATCCCCAAAAGAAGGAGAAGGGCCACAGGGAAGGTAAGGGGCTGGTCATTAACCTCCCGACGAGCTGAAGGATCGTATCCCCTTCCGTATCCATAATATTGTTTCATCTCTCTGGGGCGGCCTTGGGCAGGAGCGGGTGCTTCATTTCCCTTGGAATCGAGTTCAAACTCCTCTTCCAGAATATCTTCTTCTCCCTCACCCGATTCATGAGAGCTCATCTTATCCGGTCCCTCCTCGGGGCCCGGAGATGCTTGAATTGTGTTATCTTCTGACATGGCATCTACCTCGAGTAAACCTGTGTTGGATCGATAAACGATTCCCTACTATATAAATAGTTTGGAACAGTCGTTTTACAGCTTCCATGAATTCGCAAGATTGGACTCCTCATTATAATGGGTTTGAATTGTCGTCTTATCAAAGACATAATTACCGAAAACCTTTTATAAAAGCTAAAAGGGATGAGTACAGGGTAAACCAGGTCGTTTTATAAAACAAATCAAGAGATTACAAGAATAATAGAGTGGATTATCATGTCGCCTCGAACGAAACTCAGATCAGCTCTCAAGGAGCCCATCACCACCAAGGAAGCCATAAATCACGATGTCGATCTGGCGACCAAGATATGCTGGAGGGAGCTTCCCCGCGTATCCCGGAGCTTTGCCTTAGTGATCCAGAATCTTCCACCTGAACTCGACAGGGACGTTATGGTAGGGTATGAGGTACTCCGCACCGTGGACACAATCGAGGATTCTTTACTGGACAGGCAAACAAAGAAGGAGACCTTCCGGTTATTCCGCAATATCCTGAACAATGGTCTTAAGGGTGAAAAGATACTTGCCTTGCAAAGAGCACTCGATGCGGGGACCTATAAAGAACTGGACAAGGCAGTAGTTCATTACATGGTCCCCAACATATTCACGGTCCTGAATAGCCTGGGAGAAAAACAAAGAGAGATTGTTTCCCGTACCGCCCTTGAGATGAGCCGCGGGATGGCACGGGAGGATTTCCTGGATATCCAGAACCTTGAACATCAGGACGAGTACTGCCATTACGTGGCCGGTCTCGTGGGCATCATGCTCACCGACCTTTTCAGGGCCTCGGGCAGGCTGGACGAGAAGCGCTATGGGGAGATATATCCCTATTCGGAGCCCTACGGCATCGGGCTTCAGAAGGTCAACATCCTGAAGGACATGAACAGCGATCTTTGTGAAAACAGGCTCTACTGGCCCAGGGATGTGGTGGAGAAGCACGGTTTCACCAAGTTGAATATCCTTGAAAAGGCAGGTGAGAATCTGGAGGAGGCCATGGCGGTTGTGAATGAGATCGTGATAGACACTGCCCGGCACCTGGACAACGGTGTCATCTATGTGACCAAACTCCCGGCGAACGAAAAGAAGGTGAGGATGTTCTCCGCTATCCCTCTCTATATGGCCATCGCCACCGCCTCCCTGATGTACAATAACCCTGAGGTCTATACAATGCCTCTCAAGATCCCCAGAAGCGAGACAATGGCCATCACCAGAAAACTGGATTCTATCATCCTGGACAATGCGAAGCTGGTGGAGTATTACAACGAGCTCTTTTACGATAAACTGGACGGGGTACGGGAGCCTCTCGTGCTCTGACTAGGCAATTTGGATTCTTTCTTACTTTTTAGGGCCCTTCCCTATCCCCCACGCCCCTAAGGTGGTTTATAAGCAAGAATGGCAGACCATGTGAGAGTTTTGCAAACATGCATGGGATATTTCAGTATGAGAATGTAATGAATTCAAAACCACCACCACCAATAGAGATAGACAGGGGGCAGAGGATGTATTATTGCTCTAACGGACGAGCCCAAGGAGATTAAAGGCGGTGCGCAGCGTAGGCGGGATTCCCATCATCGTTAGAACCACTAAGAAAGGGGTTTCCTTTCACTGATTACCGTACTATGTGGTAACGTAGTGAATAAGAAACGCTCATGACCCTGCGAGCCACCCATGGGGATAAATCGCCACTTTTTAACCAGTAATGCCACCACTAATTGATAACTTTGGGGCGAGGGATATTCCTGTAAATCAATCCGGAAAAGTAACAACCGAATCAGCGAAACTCTATATCGAAAGGCAACAAAGAAAACATTGGGTTTTCCCAGAAGCTCCGGAAATAACTCTGAAAAAACCTCCACTAATCAAAGAACATTGGAATCATTCTGTACCCAAATCCGATGCGACACCACCCCTTTCAAGTGGTGGGAGTTCACAACA
The DNA here is from genome assembly GCA_030630685.1 of Thermoplasmata archaeon. Lineage (GTDB taxonomy): Archaea > Thermoplasmatota > DAOVMN01 > DAOVMN01 > DAOVMN01 > DAOVMN01. Next base: position 4,368 of record DAOVMN010000015.1, read on the forward strand.
ATTTTCACTTTCTCGGACTCCATTCCCATTCCGGGGTTTTTCCTGATTCTCTTCAATTTTTTCCTCATGCTCAGGGTGTTCGTCTTCCTTCATCGAAACCTGGGTGCGTTCTGATTCTACGTTCTTCTCATGAGTCATTTTCTCATCTTTTGATACAGAAAGATCTGTTCTGAGATGAGTATACGACCGTTTTTTCTCTGAAAGAACATGGAACACCACATGGCCCAGAACAAGACCCGCCAGCAGGAAAACAGCACCTGTGAGAATGTAGCCTTCAGCATCGGGGCCCTTGCTCTCTTGGGGGTTTCCCGGAGTGGTCTTGCCTACGGAGGCATTGGTGATATTCAGTTCGATGTCTGCCGACCTTACTGCACCCAGATTGTCTTTCAGATAAAGGAGAATATGATAGATTCCAGCTGTGGTGTCTGTGGGGAATGTGTGGTTGATGCGGGGCCCGTAATAGGTTTCCTTCTCATTCACCACCCATCTGTACTCGATAATCTCCCCGTCCCGATCAGTGGAATCGGAAGCATCAAGAATCACAGGTTTCCCCATCTCTGCGGTGCGATTTTCAGGCTCTACAGAATAATGAATCTCCGGAGGGATGTTCTTTATTATCACCTCTCTCCAGTCATCGGACATGAGCCCTGAGGAATCCTCAATTATCAGATGGATGGTGAAGTAACCCGCTCTCTCGAAGGCATGGGCTGGATTCATTGCCTGTGTTAGTGGTTTGCCGTCACCAAAATCCCAGGAAAATATAAGATGGTCCGGGTCCTCGTCATCAATTTCAAACACATTGAACATCACGAGAGAATTGTAATAGAAGTCGGTTTCATTGTTAAGAATTTGGATTCTCCCATAAGGCGGCCTGTTCAGGACCATCTCCTCTTTGACCGCAGGATCAGTGATGGAATATGCCATTACCCTCAATGAGGAGGAGTCATAAGGTCCTCTGCCCTCAAGAGTAACATTAATCCGCCTTTCCTCTCCAACAGCAAGGATCACAACATCTGTCTGGATATGTAGCGGCAGGGTGGAATTATTGACAATCCTGAAGGTGTCCTGAACTAATCCCGTATTCCGGATGATTAATGTGTAGGTGGTGTTTCCGGTATGGATGTTTGAGGAGGCACCAGAATCTATCAGCTCCAGGTCTCTGGATTCAGGGAGGATATCGATATTCAGGAAAATGGGCGAAGAATATCGATCTGACAACAACGCCATCATTGTTGAATTTATCCCGTCACCACTGACTGTTTCATCCGGCATTTCAATGGTCAGATTAAAAGAGAAACTTTCAGCACTGGAAATAGTCATTGGAAAGATTGATGGGAACTTTATCCATCCGTTTTCAGGGGCTTCAATCATTCCAAGAAGGTTTTCCGCCATGTTTCCTTTATTCTCTACAGTTACCGGAACCCGAAGCCGCTCTCCGGGATACATGCTTAAATTCATCACCGTATCATCATTTCTGAACACAAGTTCTACTTCATGATGAACACAGGTGGAATTTAAAATCTGTTCAATAACAACATCCGGGAAATCCTCCGGGATAATTCCGATCTTGCTTGAAACAGTGGTGCCTTTTGGAGCCTCATCAGACATTGTGAGAATCACGGTAAACTCCCTTTTCTCGCCAGGATAAAGGCTTGTGGTATAATTCTTTCCCTTGATGGTCAGGCCGTTTCCTGAAAGAAGAATTTCCCTCCCAATTCCTGGAGAGACTTCCAATGAAAGGTTTTCTGCAGATGACAGATGGTTTGTGATGTTGAATGTGAAAAATTCCGTTTCCCCTGCATCAAGGATTACATCTTCCGGAAATGAATGTTTAACTTCAATTCCATAGTCCATGTTCAGGCAAATAGGCAGAGTGACGGAGGAATTCAGATGATGTGTCAGGTTCATCAGGTGTGCGTTCCTGGCTACGCTGATAGTGTAATTCGAGTAATCGAGAATGCCGCTCATGTTCTGATAAAACTGCGGAAGGATAAATGCCAATCTTCCATTTTTGTCACTCAAACCCAAAAATGTTCTGTTGAGTGTCGCATTTCTGATGTAGATTTCTGCCCCCTCGATTGGGAAATGGTTTCTATCAAGCACCTGAATATCGAAATACCATTTTACAGTTAGGTTGGAATCTTCACCAAAGGAAACACTGCTCTGATTAAAGGTGGTGTTTATCAAGGTGACGCTGGCATACTTCAGGTTAAAATCAGTTCCATTGATGTTCTCAAATGTGGAATTGAGAAGTGTGAAGTTGACATGATAGCCTGCCCGACCCGAGAGTGAAGATCCACCATGTGTACAGTTCTTTGCATGTATTCGATTGATGGTATAATTATAATCCTCAATCAAAAAGCCGGGGAAATCTATATACGCCCACATCGGAGCATTGCTGATTTTATTATCCTCAATTAATAATTTTTCATAAGTCGATATAATTAACCCCCCCTCAAATCCAAATTGTCCGGTTGAATTGACAATCCGATTTTGTAAAATTCTAAGGTCAGATATTGAATCAAAACCCATTCCCTTGGTGTTTTCAAGATAATTTTCTTTAACTATTAGTAAGTTGGGCTTTGTTGCAAACATTGAACATCGAATCGCATATTCTGTTGAATTATATATTCTGTTTTGAAAAACCATTACTTCTACAGATGATACTACTGTGTTTTCATGAGATAATTCAATACCGGTGCTCCTAACATTATAAATTGTGTTGTTCACAATATCTGTATCAAGGAAACTGAAAAAATATATACCCTTCCCGTTACTATTAAATATTAAATTATTTTCCATATCAATTTCTGCGTTTCCTGCTCTAAAGCCATCAGATGTGTATTCAAAATTGGAGTTGAGTACAGTAAGTTTTTTGCAAAGAAAAAGTATTCCAAAATGGTTTGAAGAATTTGTTGATGTGAATGTGGAATTTGTGATGGCAACAACCCTCGTCTCTGTGGTGTCATAGGAGGATTTTATTCCGTATTCATCATCCTCACTGCAGTTTATCAAGATTGTGACATTGTGAAGAATGAAGTTTGCACCTTTTTCAATGGTTATGTTGCCGTTCATGAGGATGGTTTCATTACCCACATAGGTATCCTCGTCAATTACCCAGTCCCCTGTTTGTGGTGTAGGGTAACTCCCGCTGCCGTCAGCAGATACATCCCTTGTTAACAGAACAAAAATGATGGATAATGCAAGAAAAATTAGAGACTGGCATCCAATATTGCGTGTGATTGTCTTCAAAAGAGTTTTTCCTCCATTAAGCCGGTGCCCCGGTATTTTGAATTGTTACATCAATGGCCGTAGGTTGTGTGATATCCTGGTCAGTTATCGTTGCAGGATCATAACCATCCTTTGTAACTTCAATGTTATGGGGGTTGAAATCTGTTTCAATGCCCCCCGTACCAATAGTCTTTTCTTTCACATAGGCCACGATATAACCTTCCCCATAATCGTTTGTTATGGTATCTCCATTGAATTCTTCCTCCCCCAGAGTATTTATTACCTTTACATTGGCATCATCAACTGGATTACCATCCTGGTCCTTGACATAAACTGTTAATGGCCATTTTGTAGTTAAAGAACTACCCAATGCAAGGGAATAGGTTGTATAAGAATCAATTAATTCTATTGTGGAAGGATACGTCGACGATGTAACAATACCAATCTGGGATATCATTAAATCGCAACCAACAATATCCATTGAAGTATCTTCTAAAGAAATGCCTACTCCTTGGTCACATCCAATTATATTAAACAATATCTCCCCATCAAAATTATTTGCGGAGATACCCTTTGTTCCTGAAATATCAGAGATTATAAAGTTGTTGGAAATGGTTGCTCCTGTCAAAGTGCCAATGTTCGACTGCAACTGAATTCCAATCACAGTGAACTGTTTAATTACATTTCCCTGAACACTCGGTTGTGGATTAGCGCCAGAATTTATGACAGCAATACCAATCCCCACATCAGAAATATAGTTACTCTCTATAAGAGGTGAACCACCACTGATGGAAATGCCGTTTTCAGAACCGCTTCCAATTATTTTATTGCTGAATATGTAGGGGGTACCAGCACTTATTGAAATTCCTTTTGTTGTGAACCTCGATATCTTTGAATATTTTATTGTTACCATCTCATCTCCCGAGGTAAGCAGCTGTATCCCGTTGTTAACATCGTAAATTATTGAATTTTCAATGGTCAACTTACCACCCTCGTTAATGACAATGGTATATTGAGTTAAGGGGTTACTTGACATGATCACCGAATCTCTTATTATCAATTCTCCCCCATTGTTGACTGTTAGGGGTAGGCCTGAACCATCAAAAACCAGTCCTGTATTGTCGTAAGTGAGAACTCCTCCGTTATTCACGGTGATCGGTCCTTTTGCAACAATATATTCATCTGCATATTCTCTATTTTGATTAACCAATTCTGCTACAATCACACTCACCTGAACTTCAAAAGAATCGTATTCATAACCTTCAGAATCTTTGGCAGTGACCGTTATAGTATGTGTTTCCCCCGCCACTGCAGTATCTGATGCAATAATCTGAAGATTTAGGTTTATAGTCTCACCGTTTCTAATAAAAGTCTTTTTCACTGGTGTGTTAAATTCCCCTAATATCAAGGTTTCCCAGCTATTCGGTAGTCCTGAAACATCCCAGTAAATTGTGGTTTGGGCCGGAGGATCTAAGAAAATGGGTATCTGAGCCTCTAATTGATTCGATGGAGTTTCAGGATATGTTGCCGAAAAAGAATAACACGTACTCTGGCCGGCACGAATGATTTTATCATTATCGACGGGATTGGTTAATGCAACATCTTCAAAAGATTCTTGTGTAGATAAAGAAGAAGGTTGAACCCATGATTCTCCCACATAATCGTTAATGTAATCCATAATGGTGTCTTTCTGATCTGGAGTCAAATATTCATTATAATATACACATCTATGGAAAAGAGCGCTATCTTTTGCAACATCGTCTTCATTGTTAATAATAATACAATCTAATAATGGTGACCCCTCACCGTTTGTGAATAAAAAGGTGCGATCTTTATGAACTATAGGTCGAAATGATATAGTAAAGGGTGTGACACCGTTGCCATCTACTAAAATCGAACTATCGGAAAGAGCAATCAATTCTGCTCGGTAAACAAAATCCCAAGAGTCATCCAGAACTCCATAAATAACATAAGGTATCACTGTGAAAATGTCCTGAGCCCATGTGTCCTCCCCATCGGAGATATCAGCTAATCCATCTCCTCTGACCGTTTCAAATCGAATTTCTCCAATCGTGCCTGTGGAAGAATCTTCCATATGGTACAATATATCAGGTGAAGCCCGTATATAGATTGTTTTATCGAATAACTCACTAAGTTGTACTCCTGACACCTCATCGAGATATTGTGATAATTCAGAGAACTTGAATCCATAGTAAATACTCATTGTATCCAATATGACACTATTGTCAACATTAGGATTGCCGCTATCCGCTTCGTTGTAGATATACATCGGATAAAATACACCTGCACCACCACCTCCAAAAACGTATTCGGAGACTTCGGATTTTACTTTGACCCCATAAGTTGGGAAGACAGGCTCTGGGAAAGGCTCGATATCTGGTGGGTCTTCGGGAGGATCTGGATAATCTGGATTTGGCGTTTTATATTCAACAGTGGGAGGTGTTTTAGTCGTATCAACAGTAACTGCTGTTTCCTGACTCTCATCACCATCGAGGTCAATATTTCCTGTAAAAATCCCAGGATCCGTTTCAGCCAGAGTTCCACGCTCGTTGTCATCTTTATCTTCAACTGTCATTGTTCTTGGTGAAGTCGGATTAATTGTAAAGGTAAAACCAGTATAAGGATCGTAATAACTTCCCCCACCACTAATATCTTGAAGGAACTGCTTTACGATGGTACCTTCATCAGGATCTATGTTCACAGTGGGCATTGTGAGCTCTATCCAGAACTCAGTACCTGGGTTGGATGGCTTTCCGTCCCGAATTAATCTGCTCTCAGACTCTCCTTTCCAGACATTCGCTGGATCATCGCTATACAAGTTAAATTCCTCACTTGTTTTATCACTAATCCATTTATTATCTGAATTATAATAGTCAAATTCCTCATCGGTTGCAGGGTCTTTCCAGGTGTCTCCACTCACATGAGTTAATTTCCGCTTAATAACATAGCTTCCTAAATCCTTGCTATATGCGATAAAGTCCTTCATATCATTCCATGTTATAAGCGGGCCCGGGGTGTGTGTTACGGTTATGAGTTCATCTGTACAATCAACCCACTCCAGTGTTTCACCGTTTGCACGATAGGCATAAAGAACCTGTGAGATTATTTTTATCCTCAATTCTTTTTCCTGCATGGCCACCAGATTTGCTGCCTCGACCTTCAATGTGTAAGTTGTAGACTCTCCTGCCTCTAAAATCCCTATTGCTGTTGGTCCTACAAGAACGCCATCTTTTTCAAACTCTGCGCTCCATCCTGGTGGTAATGCGCCACTCCCTACATATTGATAAGAGAGTTCGTATTTCTCACTCATGTCTCCTGTGTTTGTAACCTTGATATCGTATTCTGCTGGATTTGTTATTGACGCTTTTTGCATGTTGCGGTTGCAGGAAATATCAATTCCATAATTTCCGATAACTGTTGTGGCGAATCCAGTACTTTTATGGATGATTTCATCTCCATCGTCAATGTCTAAAACCATAGTATGTATTACACTATCGCCCGGATATATACCACCATCAAAACCATTAAGCCTATTTGTTTCCCAGCCACCCACAACTGCAGTAATTTCTTTTGCTTCATAAGGTTTTAGCTCTATATAATATCCTATTGATGGATAGAGCCAATAGAAATCAACTGTAGAATCACCTGTCTCGAAAAACGTATGCCAAATTGCAGAGGTGCGGCTTCGATATTCATTATCACCATTCATGGGTCTAAGATACATGCGTGCCGCTTTTGAATCAAAATTAAAAAGGGTTACTGGATATGAAGCAAATTCGTCCGGGAAAATTTCTTTGTCATGGTCAAAGCAAATGATATTTACTCCTTCGTTATAAGACAATCGTGGGTCTAAACCATAAAGAATCTTTGGTTGACGTACAATCTCCAATTCCAATTTTGCTGTAACAACAAACATGTCTTTCATTGCCGCCTCACCAGCTTCATAGCACTTTAATTCTGGGCTGGTATAAATATCATTGACAAAATCTGAAGATCCGATTTCTATTGGAACTCGCTCCCAATCATATACATTGTCACCTTCTGGGTATTCCTCTTGAGGATAACCTAATGAGTCATCTGCATTCGATTTATCATAGTCCCATAAATGTATCTCATTAATAGTTAGATCGTCCTCATACAGGTAAGGAGTTGTGAGGAATTTATAGTTCAATGTTTTTGCGCCATCGCTTGCTTCTATTTCCCAATGTCCCTCGCCGGGGGCCCTTCCTGTAAATAATATCCCTTGTTCACTGCCATCTCCAGCGATAATTGATGGACCTTTTATTTCAATATCATAGTTAAAATAAACATCTTCAGGATTTTTTCTTGCAGAGACTGGAGGCCACCCCAGTTGTGCATCAAACTCATACAAAGGATCTTTATCGCCAGCTGGATTTAATAATGCACCGGCCTGTACATTTATATACTCCATTTTTAATTCATATTTCCATGCCCGCCATGCCAAAATCATGCAAGAGTCATCAATCTTTTCAGGTGTATTTTCAGTCGCATCGACTCCAAGACCAGTGACCTGTTTTTCAACCAGACAGCCGGTAATTTCAGTCTGGACATGAAAGTTGTCATCCGAAGAATCAACCATATATGTTCCATAATCCCATTTTTTGAAACTCAATCTCACCATATATATAAGGTGTATATGATGAGCATCGGCGCATTCAGGTATTTGATAAGCAATAGGGGTATAGGAAGGGGCAGTGTTGGCAAATAAGAAAACATTGGATTTTTCCTTACTTTCATAGTACAAAGGTACATCCATTCCCAGCGATGTTTCAACAGGCTCCCCAAATGACACTCCGCTATAATAATCATTAGGGGTGGTCGATGTATAAAACCAAGATATATCCGGTTCAAAGATCGGATTTATCGCCACATAATCCAGCAAAGTAGCCGTAATCTTTGCCTTCAGCGTTGAAGTGTAAATCTGTGCAAGATAATCTGGATTTATGATCACCTTTATCCTGAATTGTTCTTCATTTCTGTAAAATTGATTATCGCCCGATGAGGGTATCGCAGGATAATAAATGGTCCCCGCCTCAGTTTCTCCATCTCCACCCAATGCAAATACAGCATGTGTGCTGCTTGAAGTTGAATAATAATTACCCGGGTTGTAACCCTCTGCTTCAACTCTATATAGCCCCAATTGTTTATGGTATGTTTCAATAGTCTCTCCCCATTCGTTATTGTTAAAGTCCCACAATCTTAATTCTGGGAAAAGAAAAACTTTTTCTGAATTCATTACCGGAGCTTCCGAGAAGGCTTCGAAAAAGGAGTTCCCATTGATTCTCACATCTATTGACCACTTTCTCTCCGTTGTAGCTGAGCCTTCTTCAAATGATTTACTTCCACTTATCCCTACGGACGGACCTGCAGATACTTCTCCTTTTGAATTTACCTCGAGGCCCACACTCGCACCCACTCCAACAGTATATACTGTTTTTTCCCATTCTGTATAAGTTTCTTCTGTACCGTCAACAACCCCACGAAGACTATAAACTCCTTGACCAGTGACTTTCTCAAGACCGTGTATTTTGAGATAAAAATAGTCATTTACATTTTTCTCGGTTTCAACATAATTTAGATGAAAGTCAGAAAAGAAATATCTGCCGCTTATCAATCCTTGGTGGTCGTCGTTATCAGACCCTGCATAGACATCTTTGTAATCCAATATTGTTTCACTTTTTATGCCATTGTTCAGGAACATAGGCCTAGAGAAATCAACATCCTTCATGACAATTTTCCCATAATCGTGTGAATCCTTGGAATCTTGATGCCTCGCGTAGAGTCTCAATGTCCCATCCCAGAGATTATAATACATTTCGTAAGGATAAGGGACTTCTGGATCTATATCAATGCTTTCACGGTAATTTTGTTGAGTAAGTATCCAGCCATCCCTTGCTGTTGCTTCGCATGTGGCGGGGTCGATTGTAGTCTCTCCAATCAGATTATTTTTTATCTCTCTGATATATTCGGTAAGACTATGGCCAGATGCTAACTCTGGTGCTGTATAATCAACATCACCACCTCCACCCAG
>DAOVMN010000101.1 GCA_030630685.1 Thermoplasmata archaeon
GAATATTCCGGTCTCCATCCCATTCCCTTCAGCTTCTCGATGGAGAGAAGCATGGTCTTCACGTCCCCCTTCCATCCCCTGCCTCCGTCCACTCCGCCGGTGTAGCGGTACTCCACATCCCTGAGCCCCATAACCCTGATTATGGCATCTGCCACAGCTTTGACATCGATATGATCCTCCGAGCCGATGTTGAATATCCCGAACCTATCCTCATTGTGCTCGTAGGCAAAAACCATGGCCTCGATGCAGTCGGAGATGTAGAAATAGGATTTCCTCTGGCTGCCATCCCCGAGGATCTCGAGGTGTTCGGGGTCCTTCCTCAGCTTGTGCACAAAATCGAATGTCACCCCATGAGTGGAACGGCTTCCAACCACATTGGCGAAGCGGTAGGATACCACCCTCATCTCGAAGTTGTCCGCATACGCAGATAGAAGGGCTTCGCATGCTAACTTGGATGCCCCGTAAAGAGATATCGGGACAAGTGGACCGTAGTCCTCAGGTGTGGGTATAACCGATGCTTCCCCGTAGACCGTGGAGGTGGAAGTAAAGGCGATGTCCCTGACCCCGGATCTTCGCATGGCCTCGAGAACCCGGTAGGTGGCGATGACATTCTGTTCAAGGTGGATGTAGGTGTCCTCCGCCCCTATCCTCACATCCGGGTTGGCTGCCAGGTGGAATACCACCTCCACATCCTCTAACGCTTTTTCCAGAACCGCTTCATTCAGGACATCCCCTTCGATGAACCCTATTTCCTTCTTGTCCAGGTGCGGTTGGATGAACTCCCTCTTTCCCGAGGAGAGATTGTCCAACACAATCACCTCATTCCCGGGACTCAATCTGTCCACGAGATGGGAGCCGATGAACCCCGCACCCCCGGTGATGAGTATGCGCTTTCCCTCAAGTCTCTGTGCCTTCCCGGTCATCCGATCCCCCGGTTTTCTCTGGATAATGAAATATCGTATTTTCTGCCCCGTTCCCTCTCCTCTCGATCTCGGGCCGCTCATCCGATCCCTCGAATTCCGGCTGAGCTCTACGCCTGATAAATCCATACCCGATCACACCCGCTATTGCCAGGATTATTATACTTGCGGCAATCGCCTCCTTATGCTCCTCAAAGAAGGCCTCCTGATATTCCACATCCGATACGTCGAACACATTCCTTTCTATGGCTACCTCGGCGCCCGAATAGCCCTCGCTCGGCTCCCCGAACCGCCAGGGGCTGGTGTCTACGGAATATTCACGCTCGCCCAGGATCATCTCGCCCGAAGAATTAAGTCTGAGAGTGAGGATAATGGTGTATTCGATGAGTGCCTCATGGAACTCGTCCTCGGGATCGGGAAGCGGGACCTTTATTCCCTCTCCTTCCACATTGAATGTCCAGTATTTTCCTTTGTACTGGTCCATCTCATCGGAGCTCAGATCGACCTCGTAGTGCTTGTTACCATCGAAATCAAAGATTTGGGGATTTATGTCATTCCTCCCGTCCCCGTTCCAGTCAAGGGTCACGTCGATCCTTCCGCCTGTGAGGTGGTTAACGTCATAGGCCTCGTAATTGAGGTCGAATTCAAGATATTGCGAGGCCTTGGGAATAAACACCCGATGATGCTGGTCCGTTGCAAACCTGGTACCGGAGAGCGGGTTGGAGCCGTTGGTGAGCTGTGCCCATTCACCTCTCCACGAGGTGGTCAGGGTATCCGTCTCCCTGGTGATCCTGGTTGAACCGAACACCTTCTTGTATTCCTTGAGTGCGTCGTCCACCGCGGCATCCGGTTCATCCTCTCGCATCTTTTCGAGCGTTAGGGCAAGGGCCACCGCTTTCTCTGCGTTAACCAGACCATAGCCCTGCGCAAAGTCGAAATCCCTTCCAGAGATCCCTTCCTCTCGTTCCTCGGGGATCCCGTTGCCCGGGGTATGGGGTATCATGTCCGAGGTCATCTTCAAGATGTACTCGACCTCGTGGATGCGGGAATCGTGACCCGGACCCCAGTCGATGTTGCTGTTGTCATCCTCGTGATGCCCGCTTGTCCTCAAGGAAGGAGCAGCCTGGAACATTATTGCTGCAAGGCCTGCCACATGCGGTGTTGCCATGCTCGTCCCCGATATGGCCATGTAGTACATATCCTCGTCGATGAGCTGGTACTCCCCGAGCCAGGTGTAGCGAGGCCGGGTGGCCCAGACGTCCACGCCAGGTGCGGACACGTCCGGGTATGTGATATACTCGCCCTTCTTCCCCCTCGATGAGAAATATGCCATTCCCTTTCCATCATGGGTTGCCGCCGAAACGCTGAGAACCGAAGGTATCTTGCTCTGCTGCGAGGTTGTATCCTCATGGCCATCGTGGTTATTCTCTCCTGCGTTCATCCCTGCGAAAACGCAGAGCACATTGTTCTCATAGGTAAGGTTGTTCGTAATAACCGTGATCGCATCCTGAGGGTCATAATTGCCTGCACCGCCCCAGGAGCAGCTTACCACCCGGATGTTGTAGGGATTGTTCCCTGGCTTCGAGTGGTCGTACACCCATTCCAGACCTTCCAGCACCACCCAATATATCGGGGTCCAGTCCCCGCCCACACCGATGAGCCTTGCGCCGGGAGCCGCACCCCTTCCTCTTCCTCCAGAGGCATCCCCGTTCCCAGCCACGATACCGGCGCAGTGCGTTCCGTGACCGTAGGAAGTATCGGAGTTCTGCATCTCGATCCAGGGATCATCTTTGTGATTCTTGTGCTTGTTCATTATCAGTTTCTCGCCATAGTCAAGGTCGGGATGCTGCCCATCGATACCCGTATCGACAACAACAACCGTCACACCCGTACCGTCCAACCCCGAAAGTTTGGACTGTGGGTTGAGTTCGAAATCCCGGTACGAGCCGTCCTTCACCTCGGATGTCCAGACAGTGTTTGCCCTGATGACCGTGGTGGTCTCATGTAGTGCAAGCTTGTTCTCCATGTTGTACTCTATCCAGAAGGTGCGGGAATAGGAGGAAAGCCCAAGCACAGCACTGACCGGGCCTCTGGCATAAACCGCAGGAATAACATGGTAGATATGAATGGGCTCGATGCCCAATCGTTTCATCTCTTTAATATCCTCATCCATAACCTCTTTCCTGAACTGGACAATGATCTCGATATTGTCACCGGGTTGGAGGTCCATCATTTTCTTGAGCAGGTAAGAATCTATCGTGGAATAATCAACGTCCTGGGGGGATATCCCCGGACTTACCGGAAGAATCATCAGGATTGCGGTTAAAACTACGATAATTCCAAGGTATGAATGATGATTTTTCATGATGACACAGGGTTTGAAAAGGTATTTATAATTGTCGCATCCCCTGGTAGGGAAATAGTTAATGGTTCAGAGGAAAGTGAGAATTGTGTATAATGGAAGGGCGTATGCGAAGTTGCCCGATGGGCAAGGGTACGGAGCGTATATATGTTGTGTTAGGCGAGGCCGCATCCCTCGGCGTCATCCCAAAATGCTGACCCTCAACCTATGACAACATATTTTGTGATATATACACCCCTTGCATCATATTCGAAATAACCAACGTTATGAATATACCTAGGCCTTTGATTGCCGTAAAACTTTTTGTAGCTCAAGATTTCCGCATTTTTCACACAAATATTCATTACCTGTTTGTGTATGTCCATCTTCACCCAATTTGATAATTTTCCCACACTTTGAGCACTTTGTTGGCTCATAATCAGGAGGATTCTCAAGTTTCTCGAAATTATACTCGTTTGTTCCGTACCATACATACATTTCTGTCTCGAAATCCTCCCTACATTTCGGGCAGTCCTTCCAGTCCCCCGGATGTCCTTCATGGTAATGATATGAGCAAAGAGTATACCGATCGTGGTTCCTGTAGCAACTATTTTGAGCATAAGAAAAGAGAACATACTGGTCTTCATCATCACAAATCCACTGATCACAGCATTCTGTTTTTGTAAGTTTACCCGTTTTCCCACATAGCCCACAACGAGGACGACCTTTAGAAGATTTTGTTTTGTGGTCTTTATTTATTATCTGCTTCTTTCGATGTGCCATATTTCTTTTCCTCCTTCAGTGATTATCGTTATCCTTCTTCCTCTCACCAAGGATGCCCACAACTATCAGCCCGCCAACCCCAAGGATAATGGCCAGGTCTATCACGAGTATAAGAAACTGGGATCTTGTGAGGTCCCAGATGAATTTCTCCTCCTCCGCGGGAGATTGCCCCTCACGGATCTCTCCCCTGTACCTCTGGAATGGAAGAAATACAATATTGTCCGATACCTCATCCCCCGGACTCCGGGAGTTGTTTTCTGGATGATAGGGGCCGGTCTCCGCACCCCAGTAGTTCCACCTCATATCCACCGTACCCTTTGCGTTTTCGGCATAGGCTCCCCTGGTGTTATTGGAGATGGTGTTGTTTTCAAAGAAGGCACTGTACACCATCGAAACCAGGTAAACCCCATGGATATTCCGGGTGATCATGTTGTCCGTGAAGTTATTCTTCGTTGAATTCTCAAGGTAGATGCCGTAGCCGGTCATGGAAATGTTGTTCCCTGTGATGTTGTTTTCATTGGAGACCAGGATAAAGAGACCGCAGCCGGTGTCCCCCCGGCCATGGATGCGGTTCCCAGCAACCCTCGCGCCTCCGCTGGTGTTGTTGAGTGCGATACCGTGGCCGCTGAAGCCAGAGATTGTGTTCCCTTCCACCACTCCACCGGGGCTGCTGAGGAACTCCACCCCTGCCACCCCTCCCATAATGGTGTTGTTTCCCACATTGATACTGTTGCCACCGAATAGCTGGATACCGCTCAATGTCACATTCGAGAAGTTGTTCGAGGTGAGGTAGAATCGTTTCGCCACACGGGTCTTGATCCCGTAGTCCATTCCAGAGAACTCACACCGTGCAACATTCCCGATATAGGCGTGGTCGAGATCGATCCCCTCCTTCCCACCAGAAAAATGCGAGTCCATTATGGAGGTAAGATCGGATTCCTTTAGCCGGATGCCGATAAAATTCCCTGAAAAATTGGACCCTGTGACATAGCATCCATTCGAGGATTGGATGAATACCCCATAATACCCGCAACTGAAATTCGAGGAGATAATCCCGCAGTACATGGAATCGACTATGTAAACCCCCGCAGTGCTGGAGTTCCCGAATAAGGAGTTCTGGATTCTGACGTTATTGGAACGAATGATCTTGACCCCAACGCCGGCATCCTCGATGGCAATGTCTTTTAGGGTAAGATCGTATGAGCCTACCACAAACACCCTTCCGGCATGGGCAAGGGAATAGGTCAGGTTGCTTTCACCCCCGAGAATGACCAGTGCCCTGCCGTCAATGGTGTTGTTCTCTGCCTTGATATTACTAACGCCATCCATCTGCAGGTCCGTGGAGACAAGGGTGTTGTTCGTAATTGTGAGATTGTCGGCTCCGTTCAGGATTACCTGGCTTCGATTCCGAAAGGTGTTGCCCTCGATAAGGAAGCTGTGGGAGCTCGCCACCGAGAGGGAGATGTCCCAGTAATCGCCGGGAAGGGGTACCTCAAAGGTATTCCCGATAATGCTGGATTCGATGAGGTTTGCCTCGATATTGATATCCCATTTGTTGCTATGGAATGTGTTATTCTCTATATCGAGCCGATGATTGAACCATCCCAATTGAATACCCATAATATGGCCCGAGATTTGATTCTTTTCAATCCGGGAATAGGCGAGACATCTGAATTCTAAGGCCCATTCACCATTCCTGATGGTATTGTTTCTGACCATCACACCATCGGCATCCCCAAGAATAAGGAAGCGGTTGATGTGCTCTGCTGAGTTATTCTCCACGATGACTCTCGATATTATTCCTTCACCCCCAGCGATACCCCATGCCCTTACGTGCTTGCTGCTCTCTTCCGAAATGGATGAGTTCGGATGGGCCACAAGATCATTCCCTAACACTGTGAGCCCCTCCTTCCCATCGAAGTAAATGAAATAGATAAAACCTATATAGCTGCTAACTGTGGTGTTGTTCAACTCGATGTTCGTGGGCAGGGCCGAGAAGGTGAAGCCCTCGATGGTCACGTTCGAGGCATTTACCAAAATTAATTTGTTCCCCAAACCGCCTGTCACGATGTGATAGGTGCCGTTTTTCTCGTGGTATTCCGGAGAGATAAAGGTTCTTTCAGGCCCCTCTCTGGATCTCAGTGTGACGGAATTATTTATCTTAAACGATCCTGAGTAGTTGCCCGGCCCTACCAGGATGGTGTCCCCGTCCGAGGCGTTTTCCAACGCATACCTCAGTGAGGTGTACTTTCCGCTCTCGTCCTCCTCCACGGAAATCGTAGTAGCTCCGGTATTTTGGGAGAGCAGGAGGAACATCAGGACAAGGAGGCCGATGGCTGCTGTCAGGGGTATGAGAAAACGAAGCGGGTGTTTGGAGATTCCTTTTGTAGGCATATCGACACCATGATTGTCATCGAAGGTGTTAGCAGGATTAAATAGTTTTTGGTGCAGCCGTGTGATTTGGAGATCTTTGGAATGCGAGTGATAAGATTTGTGTTATCCTGCAATTATTTCGCCTTTTCATCCCAGGTGTTTCCTCGTGGCTGCTCCGAGAGGGAGGAAGGAGGAGGGATTTTTCCTAACTGTCGAAGCGGAGATTATCATACCTCTCCAGCCCTTTTGATCGTGATGCCCTTGAAGGATTTCATTCGAAGGAGATGGTTATCACCAGTGATTATCAGGTCTGCTCCGCCCATAAGCGCCGTTTCGAGTATGGCATTATCGGAGGGGTCCTCTTTAATTTCACTGACATTCCCACGGAGGAACACCAGCTCCGAAGAGATCAGAAAGTTTCTGATAAATGCATTGATTTTTTCGTCTGGAACCTGAAACTTTTTTCTTAAGACCTCCTCAAGTTCTTCAAGAATTTCAGGGGAGGTTATCGATTGGTATTCTCCCGTTCTGCATCTTTGGAGAACTTTCCTTTCATTTCCTTCCCAGAAGAATGCAGAAATCAGGATGTTCGTGTTGAGCACAACTCCGGGCAAATATCAGTTTCCCCCTTTCCTGATTTCATTCACTGCCTTCTGTACATCCTCCTTTTTGATTCCCTTTTTTCTGGCAAATTCGCTTCCCCACTTCAAAAGGACCTCGAATTCATCGTCCGAGGGCATTTCAAGTTTTTTCAGAATGATGGTGTCGCTCTTACCGAATAGTGCGAAGGCATCACCGGATTTCAGTCCAAGCAGCTCTCGCAGGTTCTTTGGTATGACAATCTGGCCTTTTGATGATAATTTTGCAATTGCAAGCTCGCTCATGGTGTCCCCGGAAAAGGTAAGGTGGTCTTACTACTTTAATGTTTGGATTCCCTGCCGGGCAACTCCTTGGGACTATGTCGCAACATAGTGAATAAGAATTTAGATATTGTCAACCACATAAAAATGTAAACTCTCAATCTGGAAAGGACAATTTCCTTTCCAGTGGGATACCGATCCTGACCACAAAATAGTTTCATACCCCAATC